>JAGNPF010000127.1 GCA_017989775.1 Flavobacterium sp. | reverse complement strand
AATCACGACCACGATGTTTTCGGCAGTTGGATTCAGATTTTCAAATTCGGGAACGTCCAGGTTCAGGTTTTTATGGTCAAAAGGTTTTTCCACCTCTTCCAAAATCAAGTCGCTCAAATCCTTGACATCCATGACGTAGCCGGTTTCGGGATTGATTTTTCCGGTTACGCTGACGATTAATTCGTAGTTGTGTCCGTGAAAATTGGGATTGTTGCATTTGCCAAAAACAGCCTCGTTTTGCTCGAAAGTCCAATCTTTTCGATACAATCGATGGGCTGCGTTGAAATGTGCTTTTCTGGATAGGGTTACTTTCATGGTGATTTTAGATTTTGGATTTCTGATTTTAGATTTTTTTGAATTTCTGCATTCTGTTATCTCAAATCTGCGATCTTAAATGGTATGTTCTTCCAAGAAATGATAAAATTCGTCAAAAATAATCTTGAACCAAACCGTGTACACTTCCGGATGTGATTGCATGTCCTTTTGCACTTCTTCGATGCCCATCCATTTCCAATTTTCCACTTCTTCTGGATTTATTTTGGGTTCGCCATTGTAATAACCAATCATGACGTGGTCGAGTTCGTGTTCGGTCAAACCGTTGTCGAATGGCGCTTTGTATATAAAATGGAACAATTCCTTCAGCTCGGTTTCAAAGCCCATTTCCTCCTGCAATCGGCGGTTTCCTGCCTGTAGATTGGTCTCGCCGTCGCGCTGGTGGCTGCAACAGGTGTTTGTCCACAACAAAGGGGAATGATACTTGTGGCTTGCCCGTTGTTGAAGCATTATCTCGTTTTTCTCATTCAATACAAAAACCGAAAATGCCCGGTGCAAGACTGCTTTCTCGTGGGCTTCCATTTTGGGCATCAGGCCAATTTGCTCGTCATTTGTGTTGACCAATATTACATTCTCTTCTTTCATAATCTATTTTAGCTTGCCAAAAATACGAAAAAAGAATTGGGAAGTCCGATTTTTGAAATTGCAACAATCGTTAAACTTTCCTTAAATGGGATTTTTTTGCAAATCCTATTCTGTTTTTTTGTGCATTTGTATCGTAAATTTACACAGAATCCAAACGAGATTACCATGAGAACTATTTTTAATTATTTGATGATACTGTCGTTATTCACATTGAATGCCTGCGGACAATCAACTAAAAAACCAAAAACAACAGCCATGGAGAACACCATCAACAAACCCGGAAATCCTTATTATTCGAATACCGACACAACAAAATTGAACGTTTCCGATGCCGAATGGAAAAAAGTATTGTCGCCCGATTTGTATGCCGTTTCCAGAAATGCCGACACCGAAAGGGCTTTCACGGGAAAACTTTGGGATTTGGATGCCAAAGGCACTTATTATTGTGCGGCTTGCGGGAACAAATTGTTTCGATCCGACCAGAAATTTGCCAGTAGTTGCGGTTGGCCCAGTTTTTTTGAACAAGAAAACAAAAACAGCGTGGTCTATAAAGAAGACAACTCTTATGGAATGAGGAGAATCGAGGCGCTTTGCGGCAGATGTGACGGACATTTGGGGCATCTTTTTGACGATGGGCCGGCTCCAACAGGCAAAAGATACTGCATGAATTCCATTGCGCTGGATTTTGTTCCCGAAAAAGTGATGATGGCAAGCGTGGACAAAAACAATTTGGAAACCATCACGCTTGGAGGCGGTTGCTACTGGTGTGTTGAAGCGGTTTACGAAAACCTGGACGGCGTGAAGTCGGTGGTTTCTGGATTCACTGGAGGAAATGTTGCCCATCCGACTTATGAGGAAGTTTGTTCCGGAACCACGGGTCATGCCGAAGTGGTGCAAATTGCCTATGACAAGACCAAGACCAATCTCGATGAAATATTTCAGGTGTTTTTTACCGTTCACGACCCGACAACGCTCAATCGACAGGGTGCTGATGTGGGGACCCAATATCGTTCGGCGATTTTTTATAAAGATGAAAAACAAAAACAAGCGGCTCAATCCATCATAGACCAGTTGAACGCCGAAAAGGTGTATAAAAATCCGGTTGTGACCACTCTGGAGCCACTTGCCGAGTTTTACGTTGCCGAAGATTATCATCAAAACTACTACGAAAACAACAAAAGCGAACCGTATTGCCAAATGGTAATCCAACCGAAAATAGAAAAATTCGAAAAGATTTTCAAGACTCGATTGAAAAAACAATAATGAAATGGATTGTAAAACCGGAAAGCGATTTCCGGTTTTTTTTATGGATGGTACAAACGTAAACTATTGTTTTTCTTTCTTGAAAATAGTGATAAATAAATATTTTCTATATCAGGTAAATCACATATATTTACTTAAATTATTTTTTGAATAGATTGGATCCATCTTCTGTTTTTAGCTAAGCTTCTCAATAAATGATTTTAAAACATCTTCGTCGTCTTAAAAACAGCTAAATGAAAAAAAAACTACTCTCCCAAAAAAGATTTCTGATTTGTTTCTTTTTAGTGCTGCTTTCCGCAACTTCTGTCTGGGCACAACGCCCAAAAGTGGGATTGGTTTTGAGTGGAGGAGGAGCCAAAGGCATTGCCCACATTGGGGTATTGAAGGCCATTGACAGTGCCGGACTCAAGATAGATTATGTGACGGGAACCAGTATGGGAAGCATCATCGGAGGTTTGTATTCTGTTGGATATACCGGAAAACAAATCGAAGACATAACCAAAAAGCTAAATTGGGACGAACTATTGAGTGGCAAGCCAGTATATAAACACGTTAGCATTGACGAAAAAGACGAATACGGCCAGTATTCCGCCGAAATAGGGGTAAAAAAATTGAAACCCCAATTTTCAACGGGATTAATCGATTCGCAGGAACTTTGGTTGGTCTTGAACAGGATGTTTCTGCCTGTTTACAACGTCAAGGATTTTTCAAAGTTCAATATTCCCTTCAAATGTATCGCCGTCGATTTGTCCAATGGCAAGCCTGTTGTGCTTTCGAAAGGGGACATTGTTACCGCTGTTCGTTCGAGTATGGCCATTCCCAGTGTTTTTACCGCCGTTGATTATGAAAAAACCAAGTTGGTTGATGGTGACATCGTTCGAAATTTTCCCGTGAAAGACATCAAGGAAATGGGAGCCGATGTCGTGATTGGCGTGAACCTGTTTACGGGACTTCCCGATATTTCGAAACTGAACAACGTGTTGGATGTTTTTTATCAAATTACCCAATATCGCGATGCCGACGATTTGGTTGAAGAAAAAAAACTTTGCGATCTCGTGATTGAACCGCCATTGGAAAAATACAGTGCCGGCAGTTTTGATTCCACGGATTCCATCATGGATATCGGGGACAAAATCGGGAAATTGTATTATCCTTATTTCAAGAAACTGGCCGATTCCTTGAATGCCAAACATCCTGTTGCTTATGATTCCAATAATCGCTTGCCGAAAGTGGAAAACATCGTGATTGACGAAATCATTTTTGAAGGAATAGAAAAAACTAGCCAAAGTTTGTTGATGGAAAAACTCCAGATAAAAGCTGGAAACACCTATACCGCCAAACAAATAAACGATGGTTTCCGAAAAGCTTTCTCCAGCCGTTATTACGACAATATCTATTATTCGTTGGAACCTACCACCGAAGGTCACGCCAAACTAATCTGCAAGGTGGATGAAAAGTTGTTGACCCAGATGAAATTTGGATTGTCGTTTCATTCCTATACGGGAGCTGCCTTGTTGCTCAATTTGACCTCGAGGGATTTGTTGCTCAAAAAATCGAGAACCTTTGCCAAATTTGCCTTGGGCGAAAACTTCAGGACCTTGCTCGAACACCGACAGATATTCGGACCCAAGGCCAACAATTATTTCAACCTTAGTTGGGAACGGCAAAATCTTCCCTTGAATCGATACGATGGCTCGCAAAAACTCTTTGTGTACAGCGTCAAATATTCGCAATTGGATTTGAATTATACCCGAGTTTTGAACAACGACTGGATTTTGTCGGCAGGAATGAGTTACCAGAAGAATAAATTCTCGCCAGATGTCATCAGCACCGATTCTTTTGACGGATTTTCAAGCAACTACTATGGCTATCTGTCTTCGGAAGCCACGACCATCGACCGTCCCCATTTTCCCACTCGCGGTTACACTTTTTCTGCCCAAGCGGGAGTGGTTTTTCATCGAAGGGCCGACATATTGTATTCTCCTGCCAATGGCAATCCTGATGTGGATGTTTCAGGGTTTGTCGACAAGGCGGATGATTATTACAAATTCTTGGTCAATTTTTCCCAATACCATCCCCTTGATCCCAAATGGACGCTTTTTTATACCTTGCAGTCGGGAGTATGTCTTCATTCGCAAGGATTTATCGTGGACAATTTCTATATGGGAGGCATCCAGCAATTGTTCAGGCAGCAAGTCGTGTTTGCGGGCTTGAACGAACAACAAATCAATTCGGCTTCCACGGCCTCGGGAATGTTGGGATTGCAATACAATTTTATGGGCGATTTGTTCCTGATGGGAAGGGCGAATACTGGAGTGTACAATTTCAGTACCTTGACCAAGGCTTGGGATTCGAACACGGTAAAATCCATCAATGGTTTTTCGTTGGGATTGGGGTATAATTTGGGCTTTTTGCCAATGGAACTCACTGCCATGTATTCGCCCGAAATAGGCAGGATGTATTCACACATCAAGATTGGGTTCGTATTCTAAAATAAAGAAGATTTTTTTTAACATAAAAAAAGCATAAAGATGAAAATAGCACTTTTTACCAATGAATTTCCTCCGCATATTTATGGTGGAGCCGGCGTACATATCGATTTTTTAAGCCAGGAATTGGCCAAGCTGGCACAGGTGGAAGTGCGTTGTTTTGGCGACCAATCCGTGAATACCGAAAGCATGCACGTCGAAGGAATCAACTCTTCCTTGACCAAAATGGTGGACGACAGCAATCCGCACATCAAGATGTTTCACAACATGAGCCGAAATGTCGAAATGTCGCAAGCCACGCCCCAAGCCGACGTGATTCATTGCCATACTTGGTACACGCATTTGGCTGGAATCATGACCCGCGAATTGCTGCAATCGCCCTTGATTCTCACCACGCACAGTCTGGAAACGCATCGCCCGTGGAAAGTGGAACAATTGGGCAACGGCTATTTCCTGTCGCGTTGGATAGAAAACAGTGCTTACAACACCGCAGACGGAATCATTGCCGTGAGCCAACAAATGAAGGAAGATGTGGTGGAAGCCTATGGTGTCAATCCCGAAAAAGTGACCGTGATCCATAACGGAATCGATCCGGAATTCTACAAACCGACTTTTGACGAAAAATTGCTTCTGGAATATGGCATCGATCCCAAGATTCCTTTCGTGCTTTTCGTGGGACGCATCACGCGCCAAAAGGGGATTTCCCAATTGATTTGTGCCGC
>JAGNPF010000126.1 GCA_017989775.1 Flavobacterium sp. | reverse complement strand
GGTTACAACCATAGATAATGAATCCACTTTGATCGGTTTAAACCACACTTGTAGCGAATCTTTTTGTGGAAACTTAGTAACGATGGTAGGCAAAATCGTTTCTCCATTTTTGAGCACAATTTCCGAATCTTTTGGTGTTCCTTCATAAGGAACGATAGCCCTGTTTGCAGATGCTTGGTAAGGCCTGGATGTCTTGAAATCTTGCCTCTCCCTGAATATTTTTAGTTCATAGGCCGTGTCGCCCGGAATGGTGATAAACTCCTTGTGAAAACCGATTTTGTCTTTCTTGGGGTTGAATTTATTATTGGATCCATAATCCTTCATCGCCACCAAAAGATATTTTCCGGCTTTTAAATTTTCCAATTTGAAAGTTTTCAAGCTGTCCAATGTGTTTGTGATGTATCTTGGATTTTCTTTATAAACCACGGAATCGTTAAATTTTTCGTTTGCATCATACAGCATAATGGAAACAAACGATTCCACCTCTTTGTTGTAAGCATCTTTTACGGTTCCCCCGATGGACAATGAATCTATGAAAGTTCCGGTCGAAAACACGTATTTGAACTGGTTGTATGGATTCCCCTCGTTGTTGTCTTCTATGCTTTGACCAAAATTAAAACTGTAAGTGGTGTTGGCTTGAAGCGTGTCCAATATTTTTATGGTGATGTTTTTGCTGACAGAAGTCGGTGTTATCAAGGGATCATATTTCATCGGAGGTGAAATAATCAATTGCTTGTTCAAGTCTTTTAGCTTGACGTATTCGTCAAACGTCAATTTGATTTCTTTTGCTTTAAAATTCGTGCTGTAGTTTTTGGGAAAGCTCATCGTTAAAACGGGTGCCAGTGTGTCTTTCAGTCCTCCTGTTATACTGCCTCTTTTGGCACAGCTTGTCATTGTTAACGCGACCAGAAATAAAATATATTTAAAGTTGTTTTTCAACATGGTGAATCGGTATTTAAAGCTACAAAATAACAATTATATTCGCTGTAAAAGAAATCTTTTAAATTTTTATTGGGAGCTATTTGCTTTCTCAATACAAATCAGAAATCATGAATGCGCCATCGCCATACAAACAATACTGATTTTTGCACCGGGAATTTTCAGCAAAGCGTGCGAACAAGCTTCTAGAGTCGAGCCAGTCGTGAGTACATCGTCAATCAGGAGGAAATGTTTGTCGTGGTCTTTTTCAGAAAAAGCAACATCAAAAGTGGTGTCGATGCCTTCGCTGCGATTCAGCAAGTTTTTCTTGGACTGGGTTTTGGAGTAAATATTTCGAACCAATAAATTGGGATTGTAGGGAATGTTCAAGCCGCTGGAAAGTGTCGTTCCAAAATTTGTCACCTGATTGTAGCCTCTTTCTCTGAGTTTTCTTTTGTGCAAAGGCACGGGAATAATTTCATCGACAGATTGCAGGATTTCCAAGGTTTTCAATTCATCGGCATACCATTCGCCAAGAACGGTTCCAATGTCTTCCTGGCCTTTGTATTTCAAGTTGTGGATTAATTCCTGTACAATTCCTTTTTTATGAAAGTACAATAACGTCGAAGTGTGTTCGACAGGAATTCTTCCATAAAATTTCTTGAAAGCTTCGTTTTCGGGATTCAAATGATGATTGGTCAGCGGAAGATTGTGTCGGCAAAGTGTGCATATCACGTTTTCATTCGATACCAAAAACGAATGACAACCGGCACAAACGGGAGGAAAAAAAAGATTGATAATGCTTTTCAACATAAAAACTACATTTTTTCATAAAAATAAAGAAATCAACGCTTCAAACTTCAAAAATGTTTCTTTTTTTAAGTTCACTTTTTATATTTTTGCACCACTATGGCAAAACAAGAAGATTTATTTAAGAATGTAATTTCGCACGCAAAAGAATACGGATTTATTTTTCCGTCAAGCGAAATATACGATGGTTTAAGTGCAGTCTATGATTATGCACAAAACGGAGTAGAATTAAAAAAGAACATACGCGAATATTGGTGGAAATCGATGGTTCAAATGAACGACAACATCGTGGGGCTTGACGCGGCCATCTTGATGCACCCAACCACTTGGAAAGCATCGGGTCACGTGGATGCCTTCAACGATCCATTAATCGACAACAAAGATTCGAAAAAACGATACAGAGCTGACGTTTTGATCGAGGATTATGCCGAAAAACTGAATCTAAAAGCCAAAAAAGAAATCGAAAAAGCGAAAGTTCGTTTTGGTGACGCTTTCAACGAGCAAGAATTCATCACGACCAATGCAAGAGTGGTGGAATATCTGGCCAAAGAAAGAGAAATTCTAGAAAGAATGGGACGTTCTTTGGGCTCTGGCGACTTGGAAGATGTGAAAGCGTTAATTGAAGAATTGGAAATTGCTTGTCCTGAATCGGGTTCGAGAAACTGGACAGACGTGAAACAATTCAACTTGATGTTTGGTACCAAATTGGGAGCTTCGGCCGAAAATGCAATGGATTTGTATTTGCGTCCCGAAACCGCTCAAGGTATTTTTGTCAACTTCTTGAATGTTCAAAAATCGGGAAGAATGAAAGTTCCTTTCGGAATTGCACAAACCGGAAAAGCGTTTAGAAACGAAATCGTGGCAAGACAGTTCATCTTCCGTATGCGTGAATTCGAACAAATGGAAATGCAATTTTTTGTGCGTCCAGGCGAAGAAATGCAATGGTACGAACACTGGAAAACCACTCGTTTGAACTGGCATTTGTCGCTTGGTTTAGGAAAAGAAAAATACCGTTTTCACGATCACGAAAAGTTGGCACATTATGCGAATGCTGCTGCCGATATCGAGTTTGATTTCCCTTTTGGATTCAAGGAATTGGAAGGAATTCACTCTCGTACGGATTTCGATTTGAAAGCACACGAACAATATTCAGGAAGAAAATTACAGTATTTCGATTCCGAATTGAATCAAAACTACGTTCCTTATGTAGTAGAAACTTCAGTGGGATTGGACAGGATGTTCTTGGCTATTTTCTCTACTTCCTTGAAAGAAGAAACATTGGAAGACGGTTCAACCAGAACAGTATTGAAATTACCGGCTGTTTTGGCACCAACAAAAGCAGCTGTTTTACCATTGGTCAAAAAAGACGGCTTGCCAGAAATAGCCAACAAAATTATTGACGATTTGCGTTGGGATTTCAACGTGGCTTATGATGAAAAAGATGCCGTGGGAAGACGTTACAGACGACAAGATGCTTTGGGAACTCCTTTCTGCATCACGGTAGATCACCAAACGGCCGAAGACCAAACGGTAACCATTCGTCACAGGGACACGATGAAACAAGACCGCGTGGCCATCGCCGACTTGAAATTAATCATTGAAAATGAAGTTTCGATGAAAAACTGGTTGATGAAAATGTAATCACAGATTCATTTATAAAAAAAAGGCTTCTCGATTTTGAGAAGCCTTTTTTTATGATTTAAAATCTGTAGCCAAGGGTTATTCCGCCTCGTCCAACAATTTCGAAATCTGTATCGCTGCTATTGAACAAGTTTCGACCTACGCCTCCGTTTATTTCAAAGATAAATCCTTTTTTAGTTACCCATTTTGCTCCTAATCCAAAACCAAGAGCGAAATCAGTTCTAGTAACATCATCATAACTTGAATAATTGTTTGCTTCAGTATAAATAGAATCATCATATGAATTCAACATCCCGAAACCTTCCACGAAAAATCCTGCTGCCGGTTTTTTACCAAAATAGAAGCGGTAATAAGGAGTAAGGCTAAAATTCACATCAATTTCATTCTCATAAGGTACAAAAAGTGAAACCCCAACTCCGGATTCTTCATTAAGTAGTTGTTCATAAGTAACTTCCAAAGCCCCTGCTACTAAAAAAAGAGCATTCGCTTTGATTTCATTTCTTTTAAAATCGACCTTTTGGGTTTCTTGGCTGTAGCCAAAGGTAATAGTGGCGAGAAACAGTGCTAAAAATATTTTTTTCATAGATTAGTGTTTTTATTCATCAAATATATGTAGAATTATTCTGATTATCACAAAAGGGTTGAAGTATTTTAAATGCTTATTAAATCCTTTGTCCACTGCGCTTTATCGGATTTATTTGCACTTAATTTTAATGTATTAACAATTTGTTCGATACATATTAACAATACAATTGAAAAATGGTGTAAATGTTTATTTTTATCTTGTTGAACACGGCTTTTTATTGAAAAATCGAGACCTTGTTTGATTAGTTTCCCCAAAACTACCTACATGTTTTCTTAACTATTTTAAAGCGTAATGCTTTGAGGGTCTAATGTTATGCCTAACAAATTAGGACAAAACATTGATGAATTACCCGTACATTATTATTGACGACAATCAAGAAAGTGTTTTGGAAACCCAGGCCGTCGCCGAGGGTTTTTCGGAGCTGGTTTTCGTGGCTTCGGCCAATAACTATGCGGATGGTTTAAATCTGATATTGGAACACAATCCAAAAATAATTTTTCTCGAAATTGACCCAGCCGATAAAACGAGTAATTTGTCGTTGGCACTTATCAACGAATTGTATCGTTATTTGAAGGTGGTTCCCAAAATCATTGTTACCACGACCAAGAAAGAATTGGCTTTTGATGCCATACAATATGAAGTGTCCGATTACATGATCAAGCCGGTGCAACGTATGGATTTGGTCAAGTCTCTTCTGAAATTAAAAAAAACAATCGAGGAAGAAGTTTTTTTGGTTAAACAGCCGGTAATTGTCGAAGCGCCAAAACTTCAGGAAGAACAAGTTGCAAAGTCGTCAGGTCAAGCCGTAATTCAAAATAATGAACAACCTCTTATGCTGTGCATCAAATCCTATGGTGATTACAGATATATAGATGCCAGGGATATTTGTTATTTTCAAGCTGACAATAATTCTACCGATATTCACCTAAACAATGGTGAAATGATTACGGCTTTCAAGACATTGAAACATTTTGAGGGAGTTTTACCTCATCCTTTTTCCAGAATTCATAACAGTTATATCGTAAATCGTAATTATATTTCCAGAATTCATACTGGAAATGCGGTTTGTTATATCAAAAACACCACTACAAAACTCCCATTTTCCAAATCTTACAAGGAAAATGTGGATATTATCATCTCTGAATTTGCCAATGGCAATTATTTGGAAATTTAAAAAATAACCATCTACCCAAATTTGATAGTCATACACTATCAAACGACTGCATTCTACCATAAACCCCCATTTTTACTACAAAAATCGAGAGATGCGACGTAGTTTTACATCGTGATAATGTGGTACATATCACACAAACAATGTAAAAACGTATTAACAATATAAAACCCCAAGTATTATGAAAAAATCAATTTTTGCAATCGGATTATTATCTTTAGTGATGGTATTAACTTCATTTACTACAACTGAAACTAAAACGGTAAGTGTAAATAACAACTCAGCTTTACAAGCTTCTGGTTC
>JAGNPF010000125.1 GCA_017989775.1 Flavobacterium sp. | reverse complement strand
GATTCTTAATTGATTCATTAGGATTGTTTTTTAGTCCAGAATTTTAAAAAATACAATAAATGACTTCTCTTGTTCGGTTCCTACTCCCTCCCCTTTGGGGAGGGCCGGGGAGGGGATTTAAGTGAATATTTATTGTTGGTTTTTATTGCTATTTTATCGTTTTCCAATAAATTTTGCAGGGCAAAGATAACATCGTTTTCGGAGTATTTCACCAGTTTTTGGATTTCTCTTGAATCCAGTTCTTGTATTTTTAGCAAAGCCAAGATTTTTTCGGAAACTAGGGAAGCATCGACAGGTTTGGCTTTTTTCGAAATGCAATAGGAGCAAATCCCGCAATCTGTTTTGGTTTTTTCGCCGAAATAATCCAGGATCAACTTGCTTTTGCACACTTTTTTCTCATTGATATAATGTAAAACCGACTCGAATTGGGCTACTTTTTGCTTGTTCTGGTTTTCGAGATATTTCGAAACCCGGTTGATGGTTCTTTCGTCTTCACGAATTTCGTTGAAAATAATCGTGGAGTCATTGTTCTTTTTGTGGTAATCGATGATGTCGCGTTCTTTCAGTTTTTGCAGAATCGAATGCACCAATGGTTCTTCGCAGTTTGATTTTTTGGCAATCAAGGCGGTGTTTACGGTGGTTTGCGACTCGTATATTCCGGGATAGGTGCGAAGCAACGACAAAATAACGGGTTCTTCGTTCGGATTCAGGCTCATGTAGCGAATCACTTCTTTGGATTCGATGATGAATTGCATCGTGATTTTCTCGGAATATTCCTGTGACAAACTCAAGATGCCTTGACGATCCAAAAACTGGATGGCGTTGAAGGTTTTCAAGGTTGGAAACTCGTATCGTTGGCAAAACTGGTTCAGGTTGAACGAAAATTGTTCGTCGATTCCCTCGCCGTAAGCAATCCGGAAATAGTTGCACAATTTGATGTAAATCTGGGTCAGGATTTTTTTGTCGGGCAACACATTGATAAATTGGCTTTGAGCTTGAATTTTATCGGATGGACTGGTAAGAAGAACAGCAAATGCTTTTTCGTCATTTCGTCCTGCACGACCCGCTTCCTGGTAATAACTTTCCATGCTTTCGGGAAGGTGGATGTGGATGACCGTTTTTACGTTGGCTTTGTCAATTCCCATTCCAAAGGCATTGGTGGCCACCATGACCTGGACTTCTTCTTTCATCCAAAGGCCCATATTTTTCTCTTTCTCTTTGACCGATAATCCGCCGTGGTAAAAAGTTGTCTTGAATCCTAGGGCTTGCAATTGCGAAGCCGTATCCGAACACGATTTCCTGTTTCGTACATATATAATGGAAGGCTGGGGATTTTTTTTCAAGATTTGTCCCATTCGATGCAGTTTGTCCTCGACTTCAAAAACCATATAGGCAATGTTTTTTCGGGCAAATGATTTCTTGAAAATAGCCGGTTGCTCCAATCCCAATTGAAGAATGACATCGTCCATAACCGTTTGGGTTGCCGAGGCGGTGAGTGCCAGAAAAGGAACTTTTGGGAAATGGGTTTTCAGCTTGGCAATTTTCAGGTAAGCCGGGCGAAAATCGTGTCCCCATTGCGATACACAATGCGCTTCGTCCACGGCAATCAATTTGATGGGCAGATTTTTTATTCGTTCCAAAATCCAATCCGATTGCAGACGCTCGGGCGACAAGTACAGGAATTTGTAATTGCCGAACTCGCAGTTGTCCAAAAGGGCAATCATTTCGTCCGATTGGATGCCGCCAGTCAAGGCAATGGCTTTGATGTTGAGTTGCTGCAGGCGGTGCACCTGGTCTTTCATCAAGGCGACCAAAGGGGAAATGACCAAACAAATCCCGTTTTTCATCAGGGCGGGAACTTGAAAACAAATCGATTTTCCGCCACCCGTGGGCATCAATCCAAAAGTGTCTTTTCCGTCCAAGATCGATTGGATTATTTCGTCTTGTGGCGACCTAAAGGTGTCGTGTTTCCAATATTTCTGGAGAATTGCTAATGCTTCAGACATTAAATAGGAGTTGTTGATTAGTCATTAAAAAAGAAAAAAAACCAGGGGTTGAATCTCCCAAATTACCTGTAAATTTCGTCTAAGATAAATAAAATTCTATTATCCAGGCTGTCTTTGGGAACTTCTATGGGGTTGTACCCATATTTTTGGTAGGTTTCCGTGAGGTGTTCGTGAATGAGTTTTGCCTGTTCGAAGTTTTCGTACCGGGCTTCATCGCTCACGTATATTTCTTCCCAAGGCGGGAGGATAAAGATTTTTGAGTATAAATTTTCACGACAGGCCAAGTCAAAATGCGCGGGATAACTGTCGCCAATGTAGTGCATGTAGGCCAGGATGTCGGGAATGCCGCGGTCGATAAAAATGACTTCGCGGGGTTCTTCCAAGGCATTCTTGAATTGTTTTTTTCTTCCTTCCAACAATAATTCGCTGAAAAGAAGCGGGTTTTCGAGAAACAATTGTTCGATGCCCTGTTTTTTGGCTTCCAAGGTGACTTGTCTGGAAATTTCCGGATAGCAACAAAATCCTTTGCCCGCCAATCCGTCGATGAGGGTGCTTTTGCCTGTTCCCGGTCCGCCTATGATGACTATGATTTCTTTCTCCACATTTGATGAATAAGCCGCAAATTTACCTAAACTAATCGGGATTTCTAAAGATTATTTGGAGCAATGCCTTCCCGGGATACGCTTTAAGTCAAAATATTGATTTTCTAAACTCTGTATTCCAAACTCTAAAATCTGCAATCTAAAATCTGAAATCTAAAATTAAAAGGGTATCTTTGCTTTTATTTTTTTTTAAAAGCATGGATAAAAACACTCAAGAATTTTATGACAGGTTGAAAGTGGATTTGGATTTGAACACTACTTGGCCAGCTACCTATTTGTATAAATTTATTGTTCCGTCACTAAAAGACAATGTCTTGCGTGTTGAAGAAGCGTTTAATTGCATGGGTGCAGTCATCAAAACGACAAAATCCAAAACCGGTAAATTCACGAGTATATCTGTTGACGTTACCATGAAAGATTCCCAGGAGGTAATAGATAAATATATAGAGGTTTCCACGATTGAGGGCATTATTTCCCTGTAAATTCAAAATAACCATGATAAAAAAAAGCCGCATTCTCGAAAGGGAATACTATATTTGGGCTTGTTATTTATGTCTAAAAAAAGCAACAAACAATTCAAACATGAAATCGCCGTTGACAAAAAAGTTTGGTCCAGCAGTTGAATAATCAGCGAACACCGACAAATAAAAAGGCGACCCGAGTCCCGATAATGATTGGGACGAACTGGAGAAGCATACCTAATATGACCACTGAAAAATAACTTTCACATAGATGAATTCAAAATATATAAAAGAAAAGGCCAATGACGTTGTTTTCAATTTGGAATACAATGCCGAAAGACCGCATTTAATCATTCCGGAATACGGCCGTCATCTGCAAAAATTGATTGACCAAGCCACTGCCATCGAGGATAAGGAAGAAAGAAACAAGGCGGCAAAATACGTCATTCAGGTAATGGGAAGCTTGAATCCCCATTTGCGTGATGTTCCTGATTTTCAACATAAATTATGGGATCAACTTTTTATTATGTCCGATTTCAAATTGGATGTGGAATCGCCTTATCCCGTTCCAACTCGTGAAGTGTTGCAACTAAAACCGGATGTTTTGAAATACCCGCAAAATTTCCCAAAATACCGATTTTATGGCAACAATATCAAGTATATGATTGATGTGGCCAATAAATGGGAAGAGGGCGAAATGAAAAGCGCCTTGGTCAAAGTGATAGCCAACCACATGAAGAAATCGTATTTGAGTTGGAATAAAGACACCGTGAAAGACGATGTTATTTTCGAACATTTGTACGAACTGTCGGATGGAAAACTGAATTTGATTCAAAGCACTGAAGAACTTTTGACTACCACGGATTTATTGCGAACTAACAAGAGGGTTTCCAATAAAATCACTCCCGCTGGCCAGCCCAAAATTCAAAGCAATAAGAACGCCAAAGCAGGAAAGCAAAATCCGGCACATAAAAACCAAAATAGAAAACCTTTGTAAAACAGTTATGAATTAAGAGTTATGAGTCTGTCGATGGGCAACTTCTAACTTCTAACTTCTAACTTCTAACCTAAAAAAATATGGGAATTTTCAAAATAGAAGGAGGCGTTAGCCTAAAAGGGGAAATCACTCCGCAAGGAGCCAAAAACGAAGCATTGCAAATTCTGTGCGCCGTATTGTTGACTCCAGAAAAAGTAACCATCAACAATATTCCTGACATCATCGACATCAACAAACTGATTACCCTTTTGGGGAATTTGGGTGTCAAAATCCAAAAAAATGGCCCTGGATCCTTTACGTTTCAGGCAGATGAGGTCAATGTGGGCTATTTGGAAACCGAAGCTTTCAAGAAAGAAGGCGGTTCGCTAAGAGGTTCCATCATGATTGTTGGGCCACTTTTGGCACGTTTCGGAAAAGGATACATCCCGAAACCGGGTGGAGACAAAATTGGACGCAGAAGATTGGACACCCACTTTGAAGGATTTATCAATCTTGGGGCCAAATTCCGTTACAACAAAGAAGACCATTTTTACGGTGTTGAAGCCGCTGATGGTTTGACGGGAGCCGATATGCTGTTGGACGAAGCATCGGTGACGGGAACGGCCAATATTGTCATGGCAGCGGTTTTGGCCAAAGGAAAAACAACCATTTACAATGCTGCTTGCGAGCCTTATTTGCAACAATTGTGCAAAATGATGAATGCCATGGGAGCCAAAGTTTCCGGCATTGGATCGAACCTGTTGACCATCGAAGGGGTCGAAAGTCTTGGAGGTTGCACACACAGAATCCTGCCCGACATGATCGAAATAGGAAGTTGGATAGGTTTGGCGGCAATGACCCGAAGCGAAATCACCATCAAGGACGTGAGCTGGGAAAATTTGGGATTGATTCCAAGTGTTTTTAGAAAACTGGGAATTACTTTGGAGAAAAGAGGGGACGATATTTACATTCCAGCCCACAAAGACGGTTACCAGGTAAAAACGGATATTGATGGTTCTATTCTTACAATCTCAGATGCGCCTTGGCCTGGATTTACGCCGGATTTGTTGAGTATTGTTCTTGTGGTGGCGACACAATGCAAAGGCGATGTGCTTATTCACCAAAAAATGTTCGAAAGCCGTTTGTTTTTTGTGGATAAATTGATTGATATGGGAGCCAAAATAATTTTGTGTGATCCACACAGAGCTGTTGTTATTGGTCACGATTTCAAATCTCAATTGAAAGCTACTACGATGTCATCGCCAGATATTCGTGCGGGAATTTCCTTGTTGATTGCGGCACTTTCGGCAAAAGGAACCAGCACCATCCAAAATATTGAACAAATAGACAGGGGTTACGAACGAATAGACGAGCGATTGAGAGCCAT
>JAGNPF010000124.1 GCA_017989775.1 Flavobacterium sp. | reverse complement strand
ATCCACGTTTTGGACAGTGATGCATACAAAGTCAATACGTTTCCAAACTGGTTTATGACCATTGTTTCCCTTTATGGATTGGGATTTCAGCTATTGATTATCGCCGTTATGTTGCCTTTGGGCTGGATAGAAGTAATTGTTCCTTTTTTCATTGCCTATTCGGTATTCATCTTTGTTTTGATAGGAATCAGGAAAATTTACCTAAAATAAAAAAGAGTGAAAACAAGATTGTTTTCACTCTTTTTCAATAAAATAAATCCAATCAATTATTTCTTTGCTTTAATCGAACAACCTATCGCTTTTGTGGTTTCCGGCGAAGGCGTTTTTCCGCTTTCCAAAGCCGCAATGGCGTTTTCGAGGTATTTTTCTTTTACATCTGCAGCACTATCCACGTTGTCATCGATAGCACCAATGTATTTCACGATGCGGTTTTTATCCAACAAAAATACGTGAGGAGTTTTGGTCGCTCCATATTGTGGGTATATTTTTTGACCTTCATCGAATAAATACGGAAAAGCGAATCCTTTTTCTTTAGCTCTCACCTTCATCAACTCGTAACTATCTTCGGCTTGAACCGCAGGATCATTTGGGTTAATGGCCAGCAAAACATAACCTTTGGATTTGTACTTTTTGGCCAAATCATTGATTCTGTCTTCGTATTTCTTTGCAAAAGGACAATGATTACACGTAAAAACGACAATAAAGCCTTTTGCCGACTTGTAATCAGACAAGCCATACAATTTGCCATCAACCGATTTTAACTTAAAATCAGTGGCCTTGTCGCCAATTTTATAAGGCGTTGGAGTATTCGTTGTAAAACCCACGGCCAAAAAAACAGAAACAAATAACAAAAGAGCAGATAATTTTTTCATAATATAAATGGTTTAGTTGATAATCTTGTTTACATAATCATTAAGTTCCTGATAGCTGGAAAACGCTTTTTCGACAAAAGTTTTCTTCCCATTTTTGATGATTAAAGTCGCTGGAATCGATCCCGACCAATCTTTATCGACAAGAGGAAGCCAAGCATTATAATTCGAATCCGAAAGAAAAACCACTTGAGATTTGATGTTTTTTTTCTTCAAAAAAGGAATCAATTTCGACTCGAATTGATTCTTGAAATCCAAGCTCACAAGAACTACTTTCACGTTTATATTCTCGGAATTCAATTGTTCAAAATAAGGCAATTCCTTTACGCAAGGCCCACACCAAGTAGCCCAAAAATTGACCACATAAACGGAGTTTTTATCGCTCAAAATTTCCTTTTCCAAAGTTGAATAATTATCGAAAACGGCTACTTTTTGAGCAACAATTATATTCGAAAATAGCAGGGGAAAAATTAAACAAAGTAAATATTTCATCCAGGTAAATTAATTGTGACTAATCAAACGAAAATACAATCTTTAAATAATTTCACTGGAATGATTAACAAAAAATTATCAGTTGACCCGAAAAACCAACTTCGTAAAAACATTCATTTTTTATTTTAAAGATTCTTGAATCCATTTTAAAAAGACAAAAAAAAGAGCCTTAATTTGAAAAAACTTAACCTCAAAACCTCATTAATAAATCATTCTTTTTTGGATTGGTTTCAAAAAACAACAAGACTTGGATTCTTGTTCCAACTTTTCAAAACAACCGCAAAACACTCTTGAAAAACACGCTTTTTACACACCAAAACCACCATAGATTAAATCTATTTCAACTATTTAAAAAACTAAAAACCAGTATATTTAAATGATTTTATATAATTTTATAATTTAACCATAAATTTATCCTATCCAAGCCTTGAAATCGGAAACTTTTTCCCTACTCACAATGACCTCATCGTCTTTGTAAGAGGGCAAAATGACCTTCAAACGGGAATTGCTGTACACTAAGATTTCCTTAATTGACTTTAACGGAACGATGAATTTTCGGCTGATTCGATAAAATTGTTTAGGGTCTAATTCTTGTTCCAAAACCTCCAAAGTAGATTCAATCAAATAATTTCTGTTGTCGAAAGTGTGGATATAAGTTCCTTTGTTTTCGCTAAAAAAACATTCGATTTCATCAACGGAAACCACTTTGAGATGCTGCCCTATTTTGACCGTGAACCGAGTTTTGAAATTTTTGTCGAATGGATTTTGGAACATTTTCTTGATTTGTTCAAAATCCAATTGAAGGTTGTTTTCCGGTTTTGGCAAACGCATTTTGAACTTAGAAATTGCCACTTCCAAATCATCTTCGTCGATGGGTTTCAAGAGGTAATCAATCGAGTTTAATTTGAATGCTTTTAGCGCATATTCATCGTAAGCCGTCGTGAAAATTATGGCGCTTTTTATGACGCACTGAGCGGAGACGAAGTGTTCAAAAATTTCGAATGACAAACCATCCGATAATTGAATGTCCAAAAAGATCAAATCGGGATGTTGATTCTTGGAAAACCATTCAATGGATTCCTCTACGGAATGCAACATCACTCCTACTTCAATATCGAGTTTTTCGAGTTTGCGTTGGAGCAATCTTGCTGCCGGTTTTTCGTCTTCGATTATAATTGTCTTCATATTTTAAATTGAGGGTTGGGAGATGGAAGTTTTACTGAACACTAGAAACTGAACACTTCTCTTACTCCCATTTTTCTCTTTTTTCTTTTTCCATAAACTCCTGGATTTTTCTTTCTTCCCAGTCTTGTCCAAAAAACAAATTTCTGCCAAAAACCGACATTCCGTGAGCCAATAAACCAATTCCCCAAAAAAAGGCGGTTGAAAAAGTTTCCCATCTTAGAAAAACTTCATTGCCAAATAAACTTCGGTTAAAACTTGAAATGATTATAAAAGCATTCACAAGAACAAACACCAAAGCGTGAACATAAAATCCCTTGATTCTTTTTACTCGTTTATATGCCAAATTATAGCGCTCGTCTGGGTTGAAATTTTCAGATTGGTATTCGTCAAATATTCTTCTTGATTTTTTCATTTTATTAGATTTTAAATTATTCCCAAGTTTTTTTAGATTGCTCTTCTTTATCCATAAACTCTTTAATCTTTTTTTCTTCCCAATCTTTTCCGAAAAACGGCATATAATTGAAAACTTTCATTCCGTGAAAAAGCACTCCAATTCCCCAACCCAACATTGGCCAAAAAAACCATAAATACCCCGGTGAAGTGAGCAGATTTAAAACCATAAGACCAATATTCACAACGACATAAGCAATTAAATTTCCGTAAAACCCCTTGATTTCCTCTACCCTTTTTCTTGCTTTAAAATAGCGTTCTTCTTCTTGATAATTATTTTCCATTGTTTCAAATAGTATAATATTATTTCCAATTTTGTTTGTTTTCTTCTTTTCTTAAAATCTCTTGAATTTTACGCTCTTCCCAATTGGAACTGTATCCAAAAACCTTGAAAGCGTGCATCAACAATCCAAATCCCCAACCTGCCGCCGAAAACCAAAACCATTGAAAATGGGGCATATACTTCAGATTGATAAAGATTAAAATAGGAATTACGATGCAATAGGAAATTAAGCTTCCGTAAAATCCTTTGAGCTGTTCCACACGTTTTTTGGCCCTGTAATAGGCCGTGTTTTCGATATAATTTGTACTTGTTTCCATAATTGAAATTTGTTTGGTCAGAACAGGAATTTTGACCGTGAACGTTTGTTCGTTTTGTTCAATCAACACTTTTCTGTTGGTAATAATTCCGTAGCGATTGATGATGTTTTGCAAACCAACGCCTTTGCGTTCCTGCAACACCTCTTTTTTTTGATAATCGTTTTGAATGGCCAAATAATCGGCATCCATAAAAATCCGAATATTCAAAGGTCTTTGTTCGCTTACCACATTATGCTTTACCGTGTTTTCCAACAAAAGTTGTAGTGAAAGCGGAACTACCTTGGCTTCCGGATTGGGAACAGTTTCAGGCAATTCATAAAACAAGCTGTTTTCGAAACGCATTTTCAGCAAATTCATATAGGTTTTGGCGAAAGCCAATTCCTCTTCAACGGAAACCAACTCTTTGTCTTTTTGTTCCAAAACATAACGGTAAATCTTGGACAAGGAAGTCGTGAATTTTTGCGCATTATCCGGATTTTCTTCAATCAAGGAACTCAACACATTCAAACTATTGAAGAGAAAATGCGGGTCGATTTGGTTTTTCAAACTTTCAAACTTTGCCGAAGCCGTTCCAGCTATAATTTTTTGCTCTTTGACCCTTTTTTCTTGAACTGCTTTATAAAAAGACAGAAGGTGAATAGCTAATAAAACTACAAAAGTGATAATCGAAGATCCAACATAATCATCAGGAGTTTCATTGGATAGAAAGGAATCAAACGACTTTCCTTCTATCACTATTCTTATAAAAAGACGTAGTAAAAAAACAGTACACAACGTAACTATAAAAGAACTGATAAAGCCAATAACGAGCCTTTTTGCCGAATACATATCATACTTGAAAATTTTATCTAATTGCGCATACAGAACAACATTTACAGCGTATAAAACCACACTGTAAAACATACAGTAGGCAAAATAAACATACAATTTTGGACTAAAAACTTCCATACCAACTGAAACAAAGCGAATCAAAAATGTGATTAAAAATATTATTCCTCCAATGAATAAAGCTTTCGTTAAATGTGGTTTGATTGGCATAGTTTATAATTTACAAGTCTTTTTCTGTACAATTTTAAAGCAACTACTTTTTATTTACAATTTTTCAAAGCAGCTTCGGCTCTTTCCAATCCCCATTTTGGAGAAAAAGGGGTTTCAGGTTTAAAAGTAGCAAAAAGACCGATAGCTTTTTCAATTTGGGCACACATTGGCTTGGTGTCTTTTCCCCAAAATTTGGCTCCACCAATTTCAAATTCCGCTTTTCCAATAATCACTCTAGGATTTTCTGGAGCAATCGCCTGAGCTTTACCGTATAATTCCATCACTTTTCCCGATAGTTTTTGCCCGTTGGTCATTGGATCAAAAGCAATCCAAGCCGTGTGAATCATCGCTTGCATCACCAAAAGTTCAGGATTATTAGGTGCTTTTATCAATTCGACATCTAAAGCATTTTGAGCTTTGTCCAACAACAAACTGATTTGTTCCTTGTCTTTTGTTCCAAAAGCAGTTGTCGTGTTTACCAAAGCCACGTAATAATTTGGCAGCCAAGATGTTTTTTCGGCAGCCGCAATTCTTTCGAATAGAGCCGATGCTTCGGTGTTTTTTCCTTCGCCCCAAAGCTGGAACGCTTTTCCCATTCCTTGCTCAAATTGTCCTTGGGCAGAAACTAAACTGGTAATAAAGAATACGATTGCAATGATAATTTTTGTCATAATTTCTAGTTTTTAATTGGTTGATTAATTCTTGAACAAATTTATATTGGTTGTAACGGTTTTGAAATTTACTTTTACTGAACTGTTGAATTTTGAGGATGAATTGTATTGGTCAGACGTTACGGCGATAGAGACGTTGCAATGCAACGTCTCTACG
>JAGNPF010000123.1 GCA_017989775.1 Flavobacterium sp. | reverse complement strand
GCATTGACTTCATTTTGTGCATCGGCCAATGAATTGTAGAAAGTGATGACGCCTCCGTCAGGATTGGTCAAGATTCCGCCAGTCAAGGCTACCGAAGCGGCTCCCGTGGTACCGATTTCACAAGCAGCGATGTTTTGAACGGTAATATCAGGATTGTCGGTTACGCTTACCGTAAACGATGCAGTGCTGTAACAATTTGTGGTACCGGCTTCTGCTCGAACATAGAATGTTCTTGGGGAAGAGGCAACAGTTACCGAGGTTGGACTGGCAACGGCATTGGTTTCATTTTGCGCATCAGCCAACGAATTATGGAAAGTGATGACACCTCCGTCAGGATTGGTCAGGATGGCTCCTGTTAAATCCATTGAAGCGGCTCCACTAACACCGGTTTCACAAGCGGTAAGGTTTTGAACGGTAATATCCGGATTATCGGTTACCGTCACGGTAAACGAGGTGGCTCCAAAACAACCTGGATTAGACATGCTTTCACTACGGGCATAAATTGTGGTAACTCCAACTGGAGCACTAAAAGCTGCTGGTGTGGCTATTAAACCTGAATATACATCATTGACAAAACTAGTATAATAGCTGAGAGTGCCTCCGCCTCCATTGGCTCCTGCAGTCAAGTCAACCGTGGCACTTCCTGTTGCCAAGTTTTCGCAAGCAGTTTTATTGGTAACGGTTGGTTCTGGTGGATTTCCAGTGTTCCCAAACAAAAAGGGACCGGCAAAATCTTTCAACTCACTGCCAAAAGCACCTTCATTTGGACCACCACCACTACTACGAGTTTTAACCATCAAGCTTCCCAATATATTGCTGCAGGGATCTTGTGTGCCTCGGGCATCCAATCCGAAAGCGGTAAGGTTTATTCCTATTTCAATAAACTGCAATTCTTGATAGTTGGGAGTGCCATCTGGCCCAACGCCGGCAAAGGTTCCCCAAGGCGGCCCCTGTGTTGGGTCGGTATCGTTCACTCTACCCCAAATGTCTGTTGTCCCCACATTCTCCAAAATGGCGGCATAGCCATAAGTCCCCGAATCTGTTCCTTTTTCGAAAGCCGTGGCTTTATCTATTGTAAAAGGACGGAATAGGGCTGAATTATTGTAATTGTTAAAAACGGTTTCGTCCATCCATACCCTGATTCTAACTTGGGGCACTGTTCCACCATTTGTATAATCCACGGAAATAATAATGGTTCCTGGAATAGCGACACTTCCGTCGGGATTAAAAGCCCAAGCGGTACGACCTCCATCAGAACCGGTACTTCCGGGGGTACCCAAGTTGGCCAAAGTAACTTCGGTACGGAAGAATTCGAAATCGATGTGTTTGTTACCATTGGTAACCGCAACAGAAGCGGCTGCATAAGCCCAAAGTGTGGTAAAAGGTCGTGGGTCGGCATCGGGAATCCTGATTCCTTCCCCCCTTAAATGGGCGTACACGTCAATAATATCGTCTTTTTGGGGAACACTTCCTGAAAGTCCAATACTCCAAGTACTTGGATTATCGGAATTCTTGTCTCCGGAACCTGCAAAATACGAAGTCTCTGCACCACCACCTTTAACATAAGTATCCCTTCCATAAACGGCATCCAACCACAAATAACTGCCGGTCCATGGTGGCCCTACAGCAGGTACAACCGGATAAGGAAAAGGAGCAGTGGGCGTGGTTATGGATTGTCTTCTTTCAAAGGCCGTGTTGTCGATAATTGGATAAGGCATGGATTGATCGATTACGCCTCGCCCACTACCTGTATATAGCGCATCCACAAACCAGTCATCCGTCCCCGCTGCAGGAGTAGTAATATCGACTGGAGGAACGGCTATGTTGGGAAATTGCAGCCAGTTTGCATAAACATCGCCCTCGATACCAAAGTTGCCTTTTACGGCACTTGAACCAACGAGTTGGGAATAAGCAAAAGTAGGGCTAAACATTAAGAGCAGTAGCACTCCAAAAGAAACGAGTTTTTTGGCAACCGTATCCGTCCTAAAAAAACTCGAGAAGCCTGCATGATAACGGCAGGAAAAAGTGTGACAATATTGTGCTACACTTTTTATCGCATAAAATATAAATTTTTTCATAATAATATGGTTTTAAGACCATAATATCATCAAGAAAAAGCCGGTAGAGATTGGGTTTCCGAAAAATCCAAATGAGTTTGTTTCATACAATGTAGTTTAATGCCATAAAATAGAAATAACTGGAAGTTTACAGACTGGAGCGCAAAAATCAAGAGAAATCATACACCACCCCCATAAATAGGCTTATGAAGTACACATTCCAAAAAAGACGTGCCATTGCGGAGAGCAACACTAATTCTTTTTTAACAAAAACTGTTTAAAAAACGTAAAATTGAATTCAAAAAAGACTTTAATGAAATTAAAATGATACTGGTACTGGAATAAAAAAACCGAAAGTTGGTCCTTGAACAAAAGACAACCTGCAGCGAAACGATTGACTTCAATAAACAACCCACTGAAGTAGAAATCTACCATAGATTCAAATTATTAAAGTGCAATAATCCATCTATTTTTTACCCTCAAGCTGCCGTTTTCGACAACCGGAAACCTTCTTCAAAAGAGGCATCGTAAAATTAGTTAATTATGGAAACCGATGCGGAACAAACAATAAAAACACCGACAAAATCCATTTATAAACGATAAAATACATTCAAACTAAGAATATAAGCACATAAAAAATTGGTAAAATCTAAAAAATATTAACACGTAACTATTTGATAATCAATAATTTATGTGTTAAATTTTTTGCGCCAAAAAATATAAACGGAACAATATTTTAGTCTTTGGCCTTATTGAAAGCATTATTATCACCAAAATCCTTTTTTTAATTAAAAAAAAACATTTTAGTGCGCCAATTCTGACTTAAAAACCACATTTCAAAAGAGACGAAGTACTGGATGGAGAATCCATTAAAATAACAGCCTGTCGATGAATTTTTGAAGGTAAATTTGCCCATTTCTGCATGTTTTCATCAAACAACAAATCGGGCAGAAGCTTTTATGGAAAATTTATCAGGAAAGACCTCGGTAAATTCCCTCGTCAAAAAACTGTTATCGTTCTTTATCCATTAGTTATTGTTGCTGTTGCACAATGTCATGAAAATTTGAAAAGACTTGGTCGGACTAATCGTTTGACATAAAGTGGGCAATGCGTGCCATTTGAATATTAGAATCCCAAAATCAATGGGATTTAAAACAAAAAAAACTGCATTCCTTGTAGAAATGCAGTTCTATCAAAAAAATATGACTGACAATTATATTTTCTCCAGCAGCAATCCGGTGGCCGTGAGACCGGGTCCGAATGCCATGGCCACCACTTTGGTTCCCGATTTAATGGCGGAATCATTTATGATTTCATCCAGAACATGCGGTATCGTGGCAGAAGACATGTTGCCGTGAAGACGCAACACTTCATAAGACCATCTCGCCTGGTCTTTGTCCACTCCTATTTCGCTAACCACGTAATCAATGATTTTGGGACCGCCCGGATGAATGGCAAAATGCATCTTGGATTTTTGTTCATCAAGATCTACACCTGCCTTGGCGCAAAGAAACGACAAAAAAGATTTGATGTTTTTGCGAATAAAAACGGGAACTCGTTTGGAAAGGGTCATCAAAAAACTGTATTCTCCCAAATCCCAAGACATATCCTCCAAGGAATCGGGTATAATGACCTCATGGGAAGCTATTATTCGCAATCCTTTTTTCTCCTTAATGGTATCATCAGCTATGAATGATTTTTCTTCATACAAGGAATAACCTATGAAACCATCCGAAAAAAGAGAACAAATCATGGTATTTCCGGGAGAAAATTCGGTTAAATTCAAGTGTGCGGACAATAATTCAGTATGAACCACGTCGGCCCTTCCATTGTTTGGACTGGCACAAATAAGACTGCTTGCGGTGCGAATGGCCGGAAAAGCCCCGTAACATCCCATATGGTAGGAATGGGTAACCTGGACCGTTTCCCAATTTCTTTCTATTACCGCTTCTTGCGCAACGCTGGGAGATGAATAACCAGAACAAGTCACATGAACCAGATTCTCGGGTCTGGTGGCCGTCTTGGAATAAAATTGATCAAAAACATATCCCATTTTTCTCTTGAACCACTCCATTCGAACCTCAATTTTGGGTCCAAAAGAATTTCCGGACTTGACTTCAAAACCAGTGGGAAAATGATACTCCAAGGGAGAAGTGATTTCCATTATGTGGTCGATAAAATCCTCGACTTCCTCAAAAATGATGCTTTGCCTGAAATTAATATTTTCGGAAGCAACCGAATACTTGTCCACCTGATCAGATATAAACTCAAAACCGACTAATTCTTCTTCATTAGAATCACTTCCGGTTTCATTCAATTTGGGGAGATTTTGGAAATGATAATATAAAAACTTGGTGTACTGGTTGAGCTTTGTCTGGTCAAATAATTTCCCGACTAGAATGGGATGAAAATTGGAAATAATAATGCTTTTCATGACCTTAAAATTAAATCCTTATTAAAATTAAGGGAAAAATTTTAAAAAAATATAAGCCAATTAATCGCATTAAATAATACTTTATGTATTTTGCTGATTCACAACGCTTTACAAATGTTGTAATTTTGTTAAAATACTAAAAACCAATACATTATGAGAATTAAGCCACTACATTTTAAACCTTGATAATCAACACCTGACAAAAAAAACGTCCAGCTATTTTCATCACTGTTTCAAAAGGAATGAATCCGGGATTCACAACGATTTTTTTAACCCGAATAATGCCCTTTTACCTTGCAAAAAAATCAAGTTTACATGTTTCTCCTGTATTGGCCGCCCACCGCAAACAAGGCATTCGTGATTTGTCCCAAAGAACAAAACTTGGTGGCTTCCATCAGGCGTTCAAACAAGTTTTCGTTTTTCACGGCTGCTTCTTGAAGAAGACGTAATTCTTCTTCCACTTTTCCCGGATTGGATTGGTGTAAATTGGCCAACATCTGGATTTGGTATTGCTTTTCTTCCTCGGTGGCACGAATCACTTCGGCCGGAATGATGGTTGGCGAACCTTTCGAACTCAAGAAGGTATTCACGCCAATAATCGGGAATTTGCCGTCGTGTTTCAAGGTTTCATAATACAGGCTTTCTTCCTGAATTTTGCTTCTTTGGTACATCGTTTCCATCGCGCCGAGAACACCTCCACGCTCGTTGATTCGGTCAAATTCCTGCAAAACAGCCTCTTCCACCAAATCGGTCAATTCTTCGATGATGAAAGAACCTTGAAGCGGATTTTCGTTTTGGGTCAAACCCAATTCCTTGTTGATAATCAACTGGATGGCCATCGCACGACGCACGCTTCCTTCTGTTGGCGTGGTAATCGCTTCATCATAAGCATTGGTATGCAAGGAATTGCAGTTGTCATAAATGGCACACAAGGCTTGTAAAGTGGTTCGAATGTCATTAAAATCGATTTCCTGTGCATCCAGCGAACGCCCCGAAGTCTGGATGTGGTATTTCAACATTTGCGCCCTTTCGTTGGC
>JAGNPF010000122.1 GCA_017989775.1 Flavobacterium sp. | reverse complement strand
GACAATGAACCGCAAATCATTATAATTCCTCCTTTTTGCAACAAATCCAGAAAAAAAGCGGCGTCCCGTTGGATTAAATCCATCACGTAATGATGATCGGTTCCTCGGGACAAGGCCAAATGGAAACTTTGTAGTTGTCGTTTCTCCATCATTTCGTTGGCAAATTTTTTGTGGGCCGAAACGGTTTCGGTCTCGGTTCTAAAACCGCAATACAAATGAATTTCGGTTTTTTGCCTGTTTTGTTCCAACATTCCCAAAAAGGGAGCAATGCCCGTTCCGTTTGAAATCATGGCGACTTTGGAAACTTTTTTCGGTAAATGAAAGGCCGGATTTGGCATGATTCTCGCCTTGATAGTTGAACCCACTTCCAGATTATTCAAATAACCCGAACCCAATCCGTGGGGATGCAACTTTACGACCAGTTGAAGATTGCCATCGTGTTTTCCGATGGAGTAGAGACGTTCCCGATTGTCGTTGGCAGGATAAATGGCCAGCAAATCTCCCGAAGTGAATTTGGTTCCCAGATCGGCACGAAGCGTGAGCAAAAAGCTGTGTTCGGTTTCGGAAACGGCAGTTTTGTCCAAGACTTTCAGCTTTTGCAAGCCTTTTGGAATCTCGTTGTATATGGATGGAGTAGTCGAAAGCGAAATTTCGGTTTGGGCACTCCAAAGTGTTGCCCAATTGACAAATTCATCGGCCGATTTGTCGTTGACGGTTTGCAGTTCCAAAATGCGTTCGACCCAATTTTGTTTGGCCAATTCAGCGTCAATTTCAAGGGCAAAACCACAAAAATCAGGATAGGATTTTGAACCAAAACCTACCACCGAAACCTTGATTTTTTGCCGTTGTTCGGTTTTGTCCAACAGGGAAATAAATTTGCCTGCATTGGATGGTGCATCACCCAATCCGTGAGTGGAAGCAAAAACAATTAGATGTTCTGCTTTTGGATATTTGGCGTAATTATTCAATTCGGTGACAAAAACTTTTTCTCCGTGAGCCAATAATTGTTTGTAAATAGCGCTCGCAAATCGCAAGGTGCTTCCGTTTTCGGAACCCACCAGCAAAATGAACTTGCTTTCCTCCGCTTTGTATTTGTTTTTGATGCGGCTCGCTCTTCGTTTCAAGGTCATTGCAAAGCCTGAGTAGATGAAAAACAGGATATTGATGGAGGCAATACCCAAAATTATTGCCCAAAGGACATTGGCGCGACCGGTGTGCAAATCCAAACTCAAATCCGATAATTGGGTGGTTT
Source organism: Flavobacterium sp. (assembly GCA_017989775.1). Taxonomy (GTDB): domain Bacteria; phylum Bacteroidota; class Bacteroidia; order Flavobacteriales; family Flavobacteriaceae; genus Flavobacterium. The sequence goes on along the minus strand of JAGNPF010000122.1, from coordinate 4,281 downwards.
TCGGAAGCAGTTTTTCGTTCACGACGGCTCCAGTCATTTGGTTGACTTCGATTTCCCGGTCGTTCAGGGTGATGATGTAAAAGTCTTCGGGGTCATCCGAAAAAGGAAATTCAATTTTCTGTACATCGGCCAATAGCGTGCTTTTGAAAATGGTTGAATCTTCTTTTTTTGAAATTCCGGTTTTTTCAACAACTTCCGTTTTTTCTTTGGAATCTGTTTTTTCGAGAAAAAAATTAAACTTTTCCAAGGTCAAATAGGTTCCCGAAAGGGCAAGTACCAGAATGGGAATCAAGGATAACCGTCCGAGAAAAACGTGGTAATATTGGGCGAAATTTTCTTTTACGATTTTGGCAAACAAACTGCGCCAACTCCTTTGACGCTGGAGTATCAAGGCAAAACCCGAAAATGAAATTAGTGCCAAAATAAGGGAAACAAAACCCACGATGAAGCGTCCGGTTTCTTTCAGGAACAAGGAGCGATGCAGTGCGGTCGTCCATTGGATGAACTCGCTTTTTTTGATGGGTTCTCCCAAAATTTTTCCGGTTCTTGGATCGATATAGCCCTTGACATCATTGTCTTTTTGGTCAATACCTTCCAAAGTTACAAATTGGTTGTGATCCACATTCAATTCGGTGATTTCGGGATAGGTTTTGCGTAAAACGGGCAAGGTTTCTCCAAGGGTGATGGCGTCGAAATTTTCCACTCGATAGCCCATCGTTTTTTCCTGGACGGCATCAACGGCAAGAATGACGCCCGTTGCGGAGGCCAATACCAAAAACAAGGAAGAAAACAAGGCCAAAGCCAAGTGGGAGTAACGCCAAAAAGAAAGAGTCATATTTAAAGTTGTATTGTTCCCCACCCCAGCCCTCCCCGAAGGGGAGGGAGCCGAAACTGGATAAAATAAGTTTGTTTTTTAATTGCCTCCAGCTTTAGCTGGAGTGGATTAGTTATATATAAATTGGCTTCAGCCAAAATCATATTTTTGGGCTAAAGCCAATTGAATATTTATTTTTAAAATTCTCCAGCTAAAGCTGGAGGCAATTCATTGTTTAGATTTTATTCAATCTTACGTAGCGAATATAGCCTTTTCCTTCGGTTTTTGCGGCAAGACCTTCGGCAGTCAGTGGGATTTCAATATCATTCACATAATATTTTTGATCTTCTACCGAGGTTTCAAATCGCAATTTGTATCCTTTGTTGATTTTGGTATCCTCAATTTCTATGGTCGTGATGCTGCGGTCACCACCAGTAACGGATGCACCTGTTTTGGCACTGATGTTTTCTTTCTTTTTGGATTGAAATTTGTGCCATTCTTTGAGGGTTTTGTGCCATTTTTTGTCGTCGCCCATCACGTACAAGGTTTTTTCGTATTCGCCTTTGGCATTGATCAGCGAAACGACCACATAAGCGCCTTCGCCAACATAGTTCGACATTTGGAGCATACATTTGTACTTGCTGGTTTGTGCCGTGGCTTGAAAAGAGAGTAGACAGATAAGTGCGGTGGTAAAGGCTATTTTTAGTATTGATTTCATTTTTTAATTAGGAATAGGGTTAGAGTTTTTTAGTTCTAAATGTTGTGAATATTCTTTTTTAAACCATTAAGTGAATTAAGAAAATTAAGAACACTTTAAATCTTAATTTGCTAAATGTTCTAAAATGTTTGTTTTTTTTCATAAATACCATTGGAGACAGAAAATTAAGAGAGTTATGAATATTGCGAATCTTAATTTCCTTAATTTTCTTAATGGTTAAAACATTTGTCTTTCAAACAAATGCCACTAGACTGTTATTTTAAAAATTCTATGGATACGTTCTTTTTGGTTAGCGTTTCATTTTCTTTCGCCAAGGCATAAGGACTTTCGTCAAAATCGGTGTTGATCTCTTTTTTGGCACCAATGGAAACCAGGTATTTCAAGATAACATCGTCTTTGGAAATCATTGCGGCTTTGTGTAAAGCGGTCAAGCCATCCTTGTTTTTGGCATTGATGTCGATGTTTAAATCGGCTATTTTCTTCAATAGGGTCATATCGTTTTTGATTACGGCGATATGATACAATGTGTTTCCGTCTTTTTGTGGAGCAGCCAAATTCAAGCCTTTGTCTTGCAGTAATTTTGTTTTGGCAGCAAATGGATCTTGTTTTGGTGCGTTGGATGATTCTGGATTTCGTCCCATTCCTCCCATCTGTGGACGGTATGATTGTACCAAATAAACCCCTAAATTGTTTCCGTCTTTGTCCAAGACTTTTACATCGGCTCCTTTGTTCAAAAGTAGTGTTGCCGCTTCGGGAGTACCCAATTTTATGGCCATCGTCAATGCCGATTCTCCTTTTCCATTTTGAGCATTATTGTTTTTTACAATGGGCAACAACAGTTCCAATGCTGCCGTATCTCTGGCCGAAGCAGCAATCATCAAAGGCGTGTTTCCTTCGTTGTCGGCTTTGTTGGCATCTACTCCTTTGGACAAAAAGTAGTTGATGATTTCGGTTTGGTTGGGTTTGCTTGCCAGCAAATGCAGGACAGTTTCGCCCGATTTGCTCGTGGCGGTTGGTTTTATTTTTAAGTCTTCGACCAAGTATTTGTAGGTTTCAAGAGAGGTTACATCTCTGCGGGAACCTTGTGCGGCAAAAAGTAGTGCATTGTCGGTATATTTCACCCCTTTTTCCAATAGCGATTTCAAAAGTGTTATGTTACCTGATTTGGCGGCATAATCGAAAGCAGTATTGCCATCGGTGTCCGTGTCTTTTAGCGACATTCCTTTGGTGGCAAAATAGGTCGAAAGTACTAGGTTTTTGTCGGACGGGATTGCCATAAGAAGCAGGTTTATACCGTCTTTGTATTTTTTCTTGGGATCAAGTCCGGCTTTGAAAAAAGCCTCATAAAGAGCCGTATTGGTTTGACCGCTAACGGCTGCAAAAGTCAATGGAGTTTCTCCTTTGCTGTCTTCTAGGTTAAGGTCCGATCCTTTGGCGATGAGGTATTCCACGATTTCTACATTTCCTTTGTTGGAAGCCCAATGCAAATAAATGCGATTGTCGTGAGTGGATTTATTTACAGGATTTCCGGCTTGTTCGAGCAAGAATTTTATGGTAGCATTTGGCGCATCGTTGTTGATGGCCATTACCACAGCATCAAAAGCCCTGTCATTGGAGGCCGAAGGATTGCTGCCTTTGGCGATTTCGGCCTGAACTGCTGTTACGTCTGGATTTGTTTTCCAGAAAGATTGTTCCAAAAGCGTGTTTTTTTGTTGGGCGTAGGTAAATATACTGGCGGCCAAGGCAACGGTAACGAAGAGATGTTTTTTCATAATGTAGAATCTTGTTTGGGTGTTTATTGTTATTTAGAATAAATAAAAATAAAGCAAATGTAAAAATAAATTAGAGAATGACAATACTCTTTGGATATTTATTAAAATGTCTTTTTGATTCAGCTTTTAGATTCAAAAACAAGGAAAAGGTTTAAATGGTTAGATAGAAAAAAAATCCTGCTTTTATGGAGCAGGATTTCAAAGAACTATGATTTTTTATTTGGTTTTCTTCATCGAATAACGGGCAGAACTCGGTTTTCCTTGTTGGATTCCCGAGATTTCAATCAAGATTCGGTCTTTTGCGATGGTTTTGTAAACTATTTTTTTGGGATAATCGCTTTTTGGGTTTTCAAAGGTCAAGACTTTTTTCATTTCGGGATTTCGGGCAAAAGTCAAGGGTTTGTCATTGTTTTGGCCTTTGATGGTGGTTACATACAGCAGGTTTTCACCTTTTTGTTGCAACTCGATTTTTTCGAAATGCAGGGTGTCTTTTTCTTTGATGAAATAGCTTTGGCCAATGAAAAGGCTGTCGTTTTTCTTTTCCCAGATTTCCAATAGATTCCCTTCTTTGGATTTGTTTTCCCATTGACCCAACAGCCAATCGTTGCCCACAATTTTGGAAACTTCTTTTGATTTTTGGCAAGAAGAGAATAGCAGAATTGTAACGAAAAGAAAAATTGCTTTTTTCATAAGGTGAATATTAGATTATTGGACGTTTCAAAATTAGGGAAAAGATTACTTCACTGTAAAATTATTTTTATCGGAGTTCAGTGAACTTCGTTTGCAATTAACTCCAAAGCTGAGACATCAAAAAATTAGACATGAATTTTTAGATTAGATTAAATTAAATAAGCTCTACTACTTGAACACTTTTTATTCTTGCTATTTGTCATGCTGGAAGCGACTCGATTATGTTGCTCACCTGTGTTGAGACGCTTCCAGCGTGACAATTGGAGTAGAATGTTGGAAAGATAAAG
>JAGNPF010000121.1 GCA_017989775.1 Flavobacterium sp. | reverse complement strand
AAAAATCATATAAAACCTTTGCGTCTCTGCGCCTTTGCGAGACTCTAAAAAAAACCTTACCGAAATCTACTTCACGAAATCAATTGCCTTGGCCAAAGCTTCCGGAATTCCTGCCGCGTTTTTACCACCGGCAGTGGCAAAAAACGGCTGTCCTCCGCCTCCACCTTGGATAAATTTCCCCAATTCACGAACCACTTGTCCTGCATTGAGGTTTTTCTCGGCCACCAATTCTTTCGAAATATAGCAACTCAACATGGGCTTTTCCTCTTGCACCGTGGCCAAAACCAAGAAAAGATTATTTCCCAATGTTCCCAATTCATAAGCCAAATCCTTGGCTCCTTCCGGACTCAAACCCACTTGTTTGGCAAGGAATTGCACTCCGTTGACTTCTTGCAATTCTTGCGCCAATTCGCCTTTAAAAGTTTCCGCCACGAATTACACGAATAAACACGAATTAGACAAGTTTTCAATTACACGAATTCTAAAAACCAGATAGAATTCGTGGAAATAGTGTCTGATGATTTTAAATGGGAATGTCCTAATTTATTCCCGGATTCTTGACATCGGCTTGCTATTTTATTTACATTTGTTTCCGCACTTTTTACACAAAAAAGAGCAGTAACCATTTAAACAGCGCAAAATGAAACAGCTATTAACCACCCTATTCGCAATCTGCCTGTCTTTGACCGCAGCCCAAGCCCAGGAAAAAACAGACAAGGCTCCACAGGAAAAAACAATGTCCAAAGAAGAAAAAGCGGCTGCCAAAGCCAAAAAAGAAGCCGATCTGCAGGAGGTATTCAAAACGGCCGGACTTACTGCCGACGAAATACAAAAATTCAGGACAATTGTCGAGGAAAGTTCGGCCCTGAACAAAACGGTAAAAGCCGACACTTCGCTCAGCGAGGAACAAAAAACAGTAAAAACCAAAGAAAACACCAAGGCGAGAGACGCCAAACTGAAAGAGTTGTTGGGAGAAGCCAAATACAAGGCCCTGAAAGACGCACAAAAAGCCCAAAAGGAAGCCAACAAATAAATTTCCGCTTCCTTTTGCCCCATAAAAAAAGCCCTGACACTCCCAAAAAGAATGTCAGGGCTTATATTTTAAAGAAATTTTACTTCACGAAATCAATTGCCTTGGTCAAAGCTTCCGGAATTCCTGCAGCGTTTTTACCACCGGCAGTGGCAAAAAACGGCTGTCCTCCTCCTCCACCTTGAATAAATTTACCCAATTCACGAACCACTTGTCCTGCATTCAGGTTTTTCCCGGCCACCAATTCTTTCGAAATATAGCAACTCAACATTGGTTTTCCTTCTTCGGCTGTAGCCAAAACCAAGAAAAGATTATTCCCCAATGTTCCCAATTCATAAGCCAAATCTTTGGCTCCTTCTGGACTCAAATCCACTTGTTTGGCCAAGAATTGCACGCCGTTAACTTCCTGTAGTTCTTGCGCCAATTCGCCTTTCATGTTCTTGGCTTTATCTTTCAACAAAACTTCCAATTGTTTTTTCAATTTGGCGTTTTCATCCTGCAAGGAATGCACGGCTTTGACAACGTCTTGTGGATTCTTTAAAACCGATTTAACATCAGACAAGGTATTTTCCTGGGCTTCAAAATAAGATTTCACCGCATCGCTGGTAATCGCCTCGATACGACGAATTCCCGCTGCCACAGCACCTTCTGAAATGATTTTGAAATGCCAAATCTCGGCGGTGTTTTTTACGTGAATACCACCACACAATTCCATACTTTCGCCAAATTTAATGGCACGAACGGTATCACCATATTTTTCTCCAAACAATGCCATTGCCCCTTCGGCAACCGCTTGCTGGAACGGAATATTTCTTCTTTCTATCAAAGGCAATTGCTCCTGGATTCTGGCATTGACAAAATCTTCCACCTGGGTCAATTCGTCCTCGGTCAATTTGGCAAAATGCGAGAAATCGAAACGCAAGTTTTTCGGGTTCACCAAGGAACCTTTTTGCTCGACGTGTGTTCCCAAAACGCTTCTCAAGGCTTGGTGCATCAAGTGCGTGGCCGAGTGGTTGGCCGCCGATTTGCGTCTCAAATCAGGCCCAACAATCACCTTGAAAATTTCGGTCAAATTGGATGGCAATTCTTTGGTGAAATGGATGATTTGGTTGTTTTCTTTTTTAGTATCAATAATATAAATAACGTCTCCGTTGGCTGTTTCCAAAACCCCGGCATCGCCCACTTGTCCTCCACCTTCTGGATAAAAAGGCGTCATGTTGAACACCAATTGGTATATCTCGCCGTCTTTTGCGCTTTCCACTTTTCGGTAACGCGTGATTTTTACTCGGGCTTCGGTGTAATCGTAACCAATGAATTCTTGCTCTTCGTCATCCAACACAATGTTCCAATCGCCCGCTTTCACTTTGGATGCGGCACGAGAACGCTCTTTTTGTTTTTGCAATTCCGATTCAAAAGCCGCTTCATCCAAGCTCAAACCTTTTTCCGAAAGGATCAAGGCCGTCAAATCGATTGGGAAACCATAGGTATCAAACAATTCGAAGGCTTTTTTACCTGATATTATGGTGTCATTCGAATTAGCAATGATGTTTTCCAACAAAACCAATCCTTGATCCAGGGTTTTCAAGAAAGAATTCTCTTCTTCCCTGATTACGTTGGTACAAAGAGTTTTTTGCGATTTGATTTCCGGAAACGAATCGCCCATTTGTGCACTCAAAGTCTCAACCAATTTGTAAATAAAAGGCTCTTTGGTATTCAAAAAGGTAAAGCCGTAACGGATGGCGCGACGCAAAATCCTGCGAATCACGTATCCCGCTCCCGTATTGGACGGCAATTGCCCATCAGCAATGGAGAAAGCCACAGCACGAACGTGGTCGGCAATCACGCGAATGGCAATGTTTATTTTTTCTTCGGCTTCGTTGGAAGCTTTCACGGTATATTTTGTTCCCGTAACCAGTTCAATTTCCCGGATAAGCGGGGTAAAAACGTCGGTGTCGTAATTCGATTGGACGCCTTGCAAAACCATGCACAATCTTTCGAATCCCATTCCGGTATCGACGTGTTGCGCCGGCAATTTTTCCAAAGAACCATCGGCTTTACGGTTGAATTCCATAAACACGTTGTTCCAAATTTCGACCACGTGTGGATGGTCGTTGTTGACCAATGATTTTCCTGAAACCAAGGCTTTTTCTTCGGCAGAACGAATGTCCACATGAATTTCGGAACAAGGCCCGCAAGGTCCTTGATCGCCCATTTCCCAGAAATTGTCTTTTTTGTTCCCCAGAATGATTCGGTCTTCGTCAATCAAGGTTTTCCAAATATCGTATGCTTCCTGGTCGAAAGGCACGTTTTCTTCGGCATTTCCTTCAAAAACGGAAACGTAAAGAATGTCTTTTGGTATTTTATAGACTTCGGTCAACAATTCCCACGCCCAGTTGATGGCTTCTTTCTTGAAATAATCGCCAAAAGACCAGTTGCCCAACATTTCGAACATGGTGTGGTGGTAAGTATCGATTCCCACTTCCTCCAAATCGTTGTGTTTTCCCGAAACGCGAAGACATTTTTGCGTATCGGCAATTCTTTTGCTTTTCGGCACGGCATTCCCCAAGAAATATTCCTTGAACTGCGCCATTCCCGAGTTGTTGAACATCAGGGTTGGGTCGTTTTTGAGCACTATTGGTGCTGAAGGAACGATTAAATGTCCTTTGCTTTCGAAAAAATCCAGAAATTGTTTGCGTATGTCTTGTGATTTCATTTTTATTGTTTTTGCCACTAAGGCTCTAAGGCACAAAGTTTATTTTAAAATTATGTTGTTATTTTATGTAACGTAAATAATGTTTAGATAAGATTGCTTCGATCCTCGCAATGACAAATCCCACGTAAAACTGAAAAAGTCACATTAAAATATTATTATTGAAAAAAGGGTTGGAAAAATGAAACATTTATTAAATTTGTTCGACTAACTTTTTTCGACGTGCAAAAATAGGGTATTTTAAAATATGGCGAAAGTAAAATATTATTACGATTCCGAAAATCTGGCTTATCGAAAGATAATCACCAAAACCCGAAAGAAAATTGGCGTTGTTTTATTGTTTTTGGTGGCTTCGGCCTTGTTTGGTTTTTTGGGCTTCATCGCTTTATTGAACACTCCCTATTTTGAAACTCCAAAAAACAGGAAACAGGCTCGCGAAATCGAGAATTTGAAATTGCGTTATGCCATTTTGAACAAAAAAATGGACGAAGTGGAAAGCGTCATCGAATTTATTGAAGACCGGGACAATAATTTATACAGGGTGTATTTCAATGCCTCTCCCATTCCCGAGGAGGAACGGAAATCTGGTTTTAAAGAAGTGGATCGATACAAGGAATTGGAAGGCTACGACAATTCGCAATTGGTGACCAACACCACCAAAAGAATTGACGTACTGCGAAAACAACTGGCCATCCAATCGAAATCATTGGACGACATATTGAAAATGGCCAAGGCCAAAGACAAATTATTGGCCGCCATTCCAGCGATTCAACCCGTAAAAAACGAGAACTTGAAACGAATGGTTTCGGGTTTTGGATACCGGACCGACCCCTTTACCAAGGCGAGGAAAATGCATGAAGGAATGGATTTTACCGCCAAAACGGGAACCCCTATTTATGCCACCGGCGATGGGGTGGTGGCAAGAGCCGACAATACGGCATCGGGATTTGGAAATCATGTCGTAATCAGGCACGGTTTTGGATACGAAACCTTGTATGCGCATCTCAGCCGATACAAATGCAAGGCAGGACAACGAATAAAACGTGGGGACATAATTGGTTATGTGGGAAGCACGGGAAGATCGGAAGGGCCTCATTTGCATTATGAAGTGCATAAAAACGGCAAGGTCGTGAATCCGCTCAACTTTTATTACGGCAATATTTCGGCTGTGGAATATGTGGCCATTGCGCAAGCTGCGAATCAGGAGAATCAGTCGTTTGACTAGTAAAAGCTGGGAGTGAGAAGTGGGAAGTTACAGATGGCAGAATTTTAGAGAAAAACATTTATGATTGATTATTTAGAAATAAAAGGGTACAAATCGATTAAGAATTTAGAATTGGAATTAAAACCAATCAATATTCTTATTGGCAGCAATGGTGTAGGGAAAAGTAATTTTATTTCATTTTTTAAACTAATCAATGCCATTTTTAATGGGCGCCTCCAAAAATATGTTTTAGAAGAAAGAGCTGACAACTTGCTTTATTTTGGAAGAAAAACAACCGAAAATTTATTTGGAAAACTAATTTTTGATAGTGGAAACAATAACAACAATGCTTATTTCTTCAATCTGGCCCAAACAAAAGAAGGAGGCTTGTATTTTGAAAAAGAGGCTTCTGGATTTAATGTTTCAAAAGAAAACAACAGCAATGGATATTATTATTCATCTAATTTAGAAGAAAGTAATATTACTAAAAATGGTTCTTACAGAAATAATTATTTAAGAGTACATTTAAAAAACATTCAGGCATTCCATTTTCACGATACCTCTACAACTTCTTTTTTAAGAAGAGAATGTGATATAAATGACAATCTGTATTTGAAACAAGACGGAAGAAACCTTCCAGCATTTCTTTATTTATTAAAAATCAACCA
>JAGNPF010000120.1 GCA_017989775.1 Flavobacterium sp. | reverse complement strand
ATCACTGCGTTTAGACCAGTTTTTTGTTTCAAATGTTTTCGAATTGCTTCAGCCAGGTTTTTATGAAATTATTGCCCAAGATCAAAAAGGATGTTACATTCATACCACCGGGATAGAAATTAAGGAGCCAACCCTTATCGTTCCGACGGTGGATCCATTGACCATAATTCCGGAAATGTGTTTTGGTGACAATGACGGTGCCTTTACCGTTGACATTACTGGAGGAACAATGCCTTATAGTGTAAGTTTGGACAAGATTAACGGTCCATTTACGCCCGGTACCGCAATCCAAACACAATTTGATTTCACGGGATTGACGGGAGGAAATCATACCGTGTACATCCGGGATGCCAATTCTTGCAATGCCGAAATGACGGTTTCTTTGCCGGCATCGGTAAAATTGAATCCCCAAGCCATTATTGATTATGCTTGTTTGAACAATGCTCCGAGTCTAACCGTAACGGTGACCATTGATGCCAGCATCACAAATCCAGCCGATGTCGATTATGCATTGGACGGATCGGGGGTTTATCAAGCAAGCAACGTGTTCACGAACTTGTCTCCGGGAATTCATCACATAACGGCAAGGCACACCAACGGTTGTGAAAAAGACACGCCAGATTTCGAAATTTTACAAATCGATCCATTGGCCTTGGTCTTGAACGAGGGGGGATTAAACGAAATTGTGGCAACCACGACAGGCGGAAGCCCAGGATATAAATACACGTTAAATGGCGAAGATTTTGGAAGCCAAAACAGTTTCATCTATTACAAATCGGGTGATTATACCGTTACGGTTACCGATTCGAATGGTTGTGTGGCAACGGCCACGAAATTTTTTGAATTCGTGGACATCAAAATTCCAAACGTGTTCACGCCCAACGGCGATGGTGACAACGATGGATGGTTGCCAACAAATACAATGAATTATCCAGATTTGATATTCCATGTTTTTGACCGCTACGGACGCAAAGTGGGCACTTACAGGGAAGGACAATTTTGGGATGGTAAATACAACGGCAAAGAATTGCCGACAGGAGATTACTGGTATGTTTTGAAACTGCAAAATGAAAAAGATTCCCGCGAATTTGTTGGGCATTTCACTTTGTACAGATAATTATTAAAGCCGGAAACCAAAGCTTCCAATTAAAAGATTTCAAATGAAAAAAATAGCCCTATTATCCTTTATATTCTTGACCCTGACTTCGGGTTATGGTCAAGAGTTGAACATACCCGTTTTTACCCAATATCTAGCCGACAACCCATTCGTGATTTCTCCCACCTATGCCGGAATTGGCGACAATTTAAGGATAAGAGCCAATGGTTTGACCCAATGGGTCGGCATAAAAGGAGCACCGGACAATCAATCCGTGTTTGCAGATTTTAGAATTGCAAATCAATCGGGAGTTGGGGCTTCGTTATACAATGACAAAAATGGAAATACCAATCAAGCCGGGGCCAAATTTACTTTTGCGCACCATATCATACTGGATTATTATGCCAAACAATATTTGTCTTTCGGGATGTCCTTCAATATCAACACTTTCAGTATAGATATCGCCAATTTAAGTCCCACCAATCCCGATTACGCCATTACGGATGACAGAAAAACCTCCAACAACAACTTCGATATTGGATTCTTGTACCGTTGGGACCAGTTTTACCTAAGTTTGAATGGAGCGAATATTTTGAATAAAGACATCGACCAATTTTCCGGATATAAAATTGAACCCAATTTGCTCCTCAATTTTCAAACTTATACAGGTTACGTTATTAAAACTAATAATTATGCCGAGATTGAGCCTTCGGTCTATTTTCAATATTTCGCCAGTGACGGACGTTCCAGCACCGATTTGAACGCCAAGTATCGAAAATACAACAATAACAACGATTACTATTGGGTAGGGATGTCTTATCGTTTTCTGAATGACCAAGTATTAAAGCCTTTAAATTTGGGTCCAATGGCGGGCTTCAAGAAATCCGTTTTCTATTTTGGCTATTCTTACCAAATGACTTTCAATGAAATGACGGCCTTTAATTCCGGCACGCACATGATTACCGTTGGATTGGACTTCCTTCAAGGGATCAGTGATTGTCCTTGTACCCAAAGTCCGATACACGATTAATGTTTCAAATAGATTATTCAAAATGTTGCTTAAAGCCAAGATGGAAGAAAATGGTTTGGTCTAAAATTTTGGAGAATAAAGTTTTGTGGTTTAAATACTAACGATAAAAATGATTTGAATTAAGGCAATTTATATATCCGTTCCATTGGCAACCATTTTTCACCATTTTTGGCTCCTGGAGGCGCTTGTTGAAATTGCCACATTAATTTTTCCCATTCCTGAACTTTTGGGTTGGCGGCATCCATCATTTGTTTGCGTTCTGGTGTAAAAGTTTCATCGACTTCCATAATCATAAACAATCGGTTGGAAAGTAAATAAATTTCCATATCAATAATTCCAGAATCTTTGATGCTTTTAGTGATTTCGGGCCAAGCGTTTTCTTTAGAATGATAGCTTTTGTACTGTTCTATTAACTCTGGATTATCAACTAAATCGCAGGCGTAACATAGCTTTTTGAATACCATACTTTTTTATTTTAAATAATCTCTAAAACATTAGCATAGGAAGCTTCTGGCTTTTGATTTGGAAAATACACTTCAAGACCTTGTTCAGTCTGTTTGAACTTCAGTTTCTCGCCTGTACTTACTAATCTGATTTGTTTTATTTTGTCAGTATGATGAGGAGATTCACTGCCTAAACTCTTGATAATTGCAGTACCATTTTCTGGCCAAGCCATTACAGTGGCATAAAGCGTTTTGTCTTTTTGAGCAAAACGGATGTCTTCGGCTGTATAGGGTTTTCCTTTTCCTTCGTTAAATCCTTGGGCGGTTAGAGCTCCGGCACTTCCTTGTTGTGGGCCTTCGCCAAATACTTTCCAAGGTCGGGTGCCATAAATACTTTTACTGTTTAGTTTCATCCAAACGCCAATTTCTTTCACAATTTCGCATTCCAATTCGTCGATGCTTCCGTCTCCTCGCAGGGGGATATTTAACATCAAATTTCCGTTTTTACTCACCACATCTATCAAAGTATGTATCACCGTTTTAGCCGATTTATAACGTTTGTTGTTGTAAACACCGCGGTCATAATGCCAATTTCCAAGGCAAGTATCGGTTTGCCAAGGTAAAGGTTCAATAGCATTGCTTTGGCCTTTTTCAATGTCCCAAACTAGGGCTTTTTTTTGCTGCTCGTTTAAGATTTTACCCGTAATTACTGCTTGGACTGTTTTGTTTTTTTGAAGACTTTTATTGTACAAATGTGCTGCTATACGTAAACCTGCATCACTGACAGGCCATAATGGCAATGCTGTATCGTCAAAATAAATCATGTCGGGATTGTATTTATCGATCAGGTCAATTGTTCGGTCATGGAATTTTTCAGAATAGGCTGCGGAGGGTAGTGAAGCACCATCTGCCCAATCCCATTGACTGTGAACAGATGACTTATTTGAAGATTTCACACTTAATGGGTGATTTTGTGCGTACAAATCCTGGGGATCCATACCTTCCCACCAAGTTCCTTTTCCGTCCGCCTTGGTCAGTTTTCCATCATAAGGCACTCCCGCTAGCGGACCATTTTTATCAGCACCCTGAGAAGTATCAAACCAATTCCAAGCATGAGCCGCGTGGACACTTACTGCAAATGGAAGACCCGCTTTTCGGGCTGCTTTTTCCCATCCGGCTATAATGTCTTTTTTGGGGCCTACTTTGGTCGAATTCCAGTCAGGCTGATATTTACTGTCATACAAATCCAGATTATCATGATGATTGGCCATGGCCATAAAATATTTGGCACCCGAATCTTTGTATAAATTCACCAATTCTTCTGGATTCCAATTCTCGGCTTTCCAAACATTGATGACGTCTTTAAAGCCAAATTTTGAAGGATGACCGTATTTTTCGACATGAAATTTATACTGCCTTGAACCCTCCTCATACATTCCTCTGCCGTACCAATCGCCAGCTTCCGGTTCGCATTGTGGTCCCCAATGTGCCCACATTCCAAATTTGGCATCCCGAAACCAATCGGGCACCTGATATTTTGCCAACGAATCCCAGGTAGGTTCGAAAGTGCCTTTGAAGGCGGGGGTTTCAAGAATTCGGGACTGACCCAATAAAGGCGATAGATAAAGTCCGGCCAAAGCCGATACGCCCAGTTTTAAAGCATTTCTTCTGTTCATCATTGCGTAATTTGGATGATAATTTATATATTTCCGACTTTGTCGATTGGTTTCATTTTTTAATTTAACAATAAAATAGACCTGAAAACTATTTTTATGGCATCTATTTTATGTATAAATTTGATTATTAATTTTTTTAATCCAAAATTTTGGAATTAATAAAAACAAATGTAACACACCTAGAGTCGTTTTATTTTATGCAAAACCGATTTTTTATTATTTAAAACCGATTTTTTACCCATTTTTATGTCCAAAAGTATTTTCAAATATTCTTTCTCTTTGTTGCACATAGATTATGTGAAATTGAACCATAATTGGAATTTCAACAATGTCATCAGTCCCTATTATCGGTTGTATTATATTGATGAGGGAATCGGATTTATTTCTGACAGTTCCACTCGATTGACTTTAGAGCCGGGTTACTTGTACCTCATTCCCAGTTTCACGATTTGCAACCTGAATTGCGATACTTATTTGAGCCAGTATTTTATCCAGTTTTTCGAGGAATCTCCCGACGGAATTTCCTTGTTTACCAATAACAGGTCGGTGATGAAGATTGCGGCGACGGATATTGACATTGTCCTTGTCAAAAGATTGCTCCAGAATAATCCGGGTAGGGGAATTAATCGATCGGACAATCCGAAAGTTTATGAAAAAGAGATGTATTACAAAGAATATCAGTCACTTAATGATGCCGTCAAAACCCATCTGAAATTTGAAAACCAAGGAATCCTGCTTCAGCTGATTTCCAGATTTCTGGGTTCAAACAACTTCAAATCAGATAACAATCAATCCACGCCTTCCAAAATTCTGGACACGATGAGTTATGTGCAACTTCACTTGGACGAAAATCTAACGGTGGCGCAATTGGCCAAAAGAGCCAACCAAAACCAGGATTATTTTTCGAAGCAATTCCTGATTCATACCGGGCAAAGACCTTTGAATTATATCCACGAAAAAAAGATAGAAAGGGCACAATACCTCATTGCCACCACGGACAAAACATTCTTGGAAATCGCCATGGATACGGGATTTTCCAATTTGCCCCATTTTTCGAAAACTTTCAAACAAATAGTGAGTTTGACTCCGGGCGAATACCGTCATCAAAACAGTCATTTGAAATAAGGAACTTTTGTCAACGAGTTCGCTGTTTGATACCGGAAGCAATCAAGCTTTTCTAATTTTGATTCAGTTGTTGCATAATTTTTATTTCCGTGTCTAGTTTGATCAAACCTCGTCTTGGTCGATCTAAATCTAAGGTAATGAAAATCACGATACAGATAAGAAAACAGAATCCGCTGATAAATTTGGCATTTATTTTTTTCTCTAAACCAGAATTATAGCCGATAAAAAACGAAATTACTATCGAAAAAGCGAACAATAGATAGA
>JAGNPF010000119.1 GCA_017989775.1 Flavobacterium sp. | reverse complement strand
ATGTTAATCAAAAACAACTTGTTTCTTTACCTGGACCAATAATTTTAATTAAATTTATTTAATAAGATTTATTCCTGTTTATATTTATTTTCTGTAATTTCGGGTCATGATAGTCAAGAAGTTTCTTTTTCCCGTTTTTGTCTTATTGGCAGTATTTTTTGCTTCAATATCCTGCCAAAAAAAGCCTATAAACAAGCCCGTAAAAAAAAGCAATTTAGTAGAAATCGATCGCCTTATCGAGCTAGGCGAAAAGCACTATAAAACCACGAAATACGATAGTGCTTATTATTATTTCAGCAAGGCCAAATCACTTTGCAACGTAAAAAAAGATACTGCCAAAATTATCTATTCCATATTAAAACTAGCCTACATTCAACAAAATCAAGGAGATTATTCTGCTTGTGAAAACACCATCCTTGAGGCTTTTCCCTATTTAAAGAACAATCCAAAACCCAACCATCATTGGGCTTTATACAACATAATGGGGCTTAATTATTTACAAACATTGGATTACAAATCAGCCATTTATTATTACAATCTAGCCTTACATTTAAAAACAAACAAATTTAGAAAATCTTGTATAAAAAATAATATTGCTTTAGCCCATATGGATATGTATGATTATAAAAAAGCCGTCCAAATTCTTATGCCGTTAACTTTGGAAAAAGATATCATAAACCATGTCGAAATATTTGCTATAATACTGGATAATTTAGGATATAGCTATTTCAAAATTGGAAATCCAAAAGGACTTGGCTATATGAAGCAATCTTTAACAATCAGAGAACAATCAAAGAATGATTGGGGAATGTCTACGAGCTATAACCATCTTTCCGAATATTATCAAAAAAGCAATCCAAAGCTTGCCAATGAATACGCACAATTAGCCTATGAAAAGGCAACAAAAGTAAATAATCCCGATGACCGTTTGACATCATTAAAGCTTTTAATACAAAACAGCTCGGGAAACCAATTGAAAAAATATTCGTTAGATTATATCCGAATCAACGACAGCCTCGTAAAAGCAAGGCAAAAAGCCAAAAACCAATTTGCCAAAATCAAATACGATTCCAAACAGGACAAAGAGGAAAATCTAAGATTGAAAACCCAAAAAGCCGAAACAGCCCTTGAATTGGAAAAGGAAAAAAACCAAAACCTGGTTTTGAATTTTCTGGTCATAACGGGAATTCTTTCCACTATTTTTCTTTATTATTTTTTAAAAGCGGTAAACAAAAAGGAAAAAATTCAGACTTCCTACGACACCGAAACCCGTATTGCCAAAAAATTGCACGACGAATTGGCAAACGATGTTTACCACACGATGGCTTTTGCCGAAACCCAGGATTTGTCCACCATCCAAAACAAGGAATCGCTGCTCAACAATCTAGACACCATCTATTCCAGAACCCGCAATATTTCGAAGGAAAACAGCTTTATCGATACGGGACCAAAATACGTGGAAGGATTAAAAGAAATGATGTCGGGATTCAACACCAACGCCGTCACGATATTGGTCAACGGAATGGATTCCATAGATTGGAACAAGTTGGAACGCAACAAAAAAATCATCATTTATCGTGCCATCCAAGAATTGTTGGTCAACATGAAAAAACACAGCCAATGCAGTTTAGCCATAATAACTTTCAAGAAAAAAGAAAATAAATTACAAATAGATTACAGTGATAACGGGCTTGGAGCGGCACTCGAAAAAATAAATTCGAAAAATGGACTGCAAAATGTGGAAAACCGTATTCTATCCATAAATGGAACCATTACTTTTGACACTAAATCAAGCAAGGGATTCAAAACCAGTTTAACAATTCCTGCATAATCCAGAACCAACATGTTCAAAAAAGTTTTAGTAGCCGAAGATTTTGACAGCATCAGCATTGCCGTTGGACAAGCACTGAAAGAACTTTCAGTATCCAAAATTCACCATGCCAAGTATTGTGACGATGCCTTTTTGAAAATAAAAAAAGCCCTGTACGACAAGGAACCCTATGATTTGTTGGTCAGCGACCTGTCTTTCAAAATAGACCACCGGAAAAACAAGTTGAACTCTGGAGAAGAATTGATTGCTGCTACAAAAAAAATGCAGCCCGACATCAAAACCATCGTTTTTTCGATTGAAGACAAATCTTTCAGGGTCAAATCACTTTTTAACAATCTAGGCATTGATGCTTATGTATCCAAGGGACGAAACAGTATTCCAGAACTTAAAAAAGCAATCTCGGAAATTTTCAACTCAAACTCAAAAATGCTTTCACCTGAATTGGCTCACGCTTTAAGAGACAAATCACTCATAGAAATTGAAACCTACGACATTGAAATCCTGAAATTATTGTCCAAAGGATATACTCTGGATGAAATCTCGTCAGAATTCAGAGACAGAAGCATCTCGCCAAACGGCAACAGCAGTCTTGAAAAACGAATCAACAGGTTAAAAATATACCTAAAAGCCCACAATAACGTGCATCTCATAGCCATAGCGAAAGACTTAGGCATGGTCTAATTGTACATCCACATTTTTTTTTACTTTTTTTTTACTTTTTACGGTTTCCCGTAAGGATACCATTTTTATCGGATTTACTTTTGTCGAGATTTTAAAATCCAGTATCAAAATGAATACCTTCAAAGTCATTAGCCCCAAAAAAATGAACTCCATCAAAGAAAAAACAAATCCAAAAAAAATCATCCTGCTGTCGGGAATCCTGTTTATAATACTTCTATTTATTGTAAAAACAAGTTGGATAAACATCGGTTGGAAAATGCCCCTCATTCCATTGATGATTGCCTTGCAAATTATTTTCCTTGCTTCGACCATTAAAAACAGGTATAAAAAACTATAGGTGCCAACATTCGAAAATCTATTTGATTCAAATCAAATTCATAAAAAAAGTTTTATGAGCGAAAAACAAATGAAGATTTCATCCAAAATAAACAAAAGCAGTCCTGACAAAACTTTAGTCAATAAATGGGACAAATACCTTGTGGACTATAATAATTACACCAAGGAATACATCAAACACTACAAAAAATCGATCGAAGGAGACACTGCTTCATTGACGAAATATCCTTACCTAAAAGCCAAATCGGAACTGTTGTTTGAAAAATTGTTTGACGCCCAAAAGAAAACCCTTTTGAGGCAAAAACAAATAAAAAGAATGAACCAAATCCAGATCAAAATTGCAACCCCTTGCCTAATCTAAATAACCAAATTAAATAACCCCAAACAAAATGAAAAACCTTAACCTAATCCAATTGCCCCTCTTTTGCCTCATCCTGTTTTCCTGCCATTCTAAACCGGAAATCAAGGAACAACCCGTGAAACAACAGCGAGTTGACTATGTCATCCAAAATTATAAATTGGACGATGACGAAATTACGAGAAGACAAAAAGACAGTGCGGCAAAAAAAACAATTGCCAAAGAAGAAAAAAAAGATTCGTTGCTTACCGAAAAATAATTTCCTGAAAACTGGCTCCAAAAAAAATCATCATTAAGCTCTTTCTTTCATTTAGCTTATTGATGATTTTACTTTTTAAATAAATGGGAACCCCAAAATTATTCGTCCCCGGAAGAGTGATGAACAGGAGTATGCTTGATGGACTTAATGCTCGAATTAAGATAAAAAAACAATCTCAAGGTATGATTCATATCGTATTGGTAGCCCGTATATTTTTGCTGATAAACATTCATATACCCAAAATCAAAACTGAGTTTAGGATTTATGGATTGTTTGATTCCTATAAACAAACGGTTTTGGTCAAAAGTATTGTAGATGACTTCCTTTCCAAAATGGATCAGAATCTCATCGGAAAGCACAAGTAATGGTGCCGTTTTTTTCTTAAAAATTGGAATGTTGAAACTAACCAAATAACGAACCCTGTTCGTAAAACGGTTTTCACCCGTTGACTCGTCATTAACAATTTTTTCTTGCCAACGTTGCTCGTTTCGAAGTCTTTGAAGTACGCTGACTTTTCCAAGTTTTGTAGTCATTTGCGCTTGTTGGTAAATCCTGTTTTCATCCGAATAGGTATCCCAGCCTTCTTTTGTTGGCGCAAGCCACATGTGAGCATACCCTCCGGTGATAGAAACTGCTGGATTCGGAATATAACTAATCCCTCCTCTTAGAAAATAAAAATTATTGTCGTGAAAAACTTCGTTGCTCCTGATGTGGGCATCGGCAACGATTCCCCAATGGTCGCTAAATTTGGTTACCGTATTCAAGGAAACCCAAGTCTGGGTCTGCTCGTTGACTACTTTTTCTGTTGGGATTTGTCCCAAAGCAATTACAGGGAATAAAAGCCCCAAAATTATAAGTTTATACCTTGACATAGGAACGATTTTAAAAGAATAAATGTTTTATTTATCAGCAAATTAACACCTTAAAAAGAGCCAAAAATATGATAAAAATCACGTTTAAACTATTTCCACAAACTTAATCGATGTAGTCCACGCAGAATTTTGATTATCATTTTTAATGCTTTCCGAAATGATAAACAGTCAAAAAAAGGAATCAGGAATGATGCCCAACATGAACAATAGAATTGGCGTCGTTTTTATAATAAAAAAACAATCTCAAGGTGTGGTTCATGTCATATTGATAGCCTGATTTTTTTTGCTGATAAACATTCATGTAACCAAAATCAAAGCTGAGCTTGGGCGTGATGGACTGCTTAATCCCCACAAAAAACCAATTTTGATCAAATGTGTTGTAAACAACATTCTTCCCAAATTGAACAAAAATCTCGTCGGATATAACAAGGGAGGGCAATGTTTTTTTCTTGAAAATCGGAATATTGAAACTTGCCAAATAACGAACCCTGTTGGAAAACACTTTGTCTCCCGTCCAAGCATCATTCACGATAACTTGTTGCCAACGTTGTTCATTTCGAAATCGATTCAAGATGGACACATTGCCTATTTTAGAATTGAAGTCCAACATTTGATACATGAAATCTTCATTCGCAAAAGTGGTGCAACCAGGATTCGATGGAGCCGTCCACATGTGTCCATAACCCAAAGCAAATACTTTTTTGTTCTCGGTTATATAGGCCAATGCTCCTCGAACCATATAAAAACTGTCCGTATCCACAAAATCATCCCTTCGCAGGTGAAAATCAGCCAAAATGCCCCAATGTTTGTCAAATGTGATGGTATTGTTCAAACTAAACATGGATTGTGCCTGCTCGTTAACCTCTTTCTCCTTTTGTACTTGTCCAATGCCCATCAAAGGGAACAAAACAACGAACAGTACCATTCTAAACTTCAACATAAAATAATTTTTAACCTTTAACCTCTTGCTTATCTGCGGCAAATTAACGCACTTAAAAAAGTTTGAAGTATGATAAAAATCATGTTGAAAGATAAAATTTCCTAGACAAAAAAGAAGGCAACTTATGTAGAATCCTAACTATTTGCCCTTTAGGTTTTCTGTTTCTTTTTTCTGGCTGCCGGAAACAAAACGTTGTTCAAAATCAAGCGATAGCCAGGAGAATTGGGATGCAAATCCAGAACGGTGACTGGATCACCCACCCTGTGCTGGTAATCTTCGGGATCGTGGCCTCCGAAAAAAGTGAACATTCCCTTGCCTCTTTCGCCGTGAATGTAACGCGCTTCCCCATTGAGTTCACAAGTTCCCATCACCAAT
>JAGNPF010000118.1 GCA_017989775.1 Flavobacterium sp. | reverse complement strand
GAGCCGCTGGCTCTTGTGTGTTTATGTAAAAGTCCCGTAGGGACGATACATATTGTAGCAACGGATTTTAATCCGTTGAATGTAGGGACGATTAACAAAAAAAACAGCCTGAAAACGAATTTTCAGGCTGTCTTGATTTATTTGTGAGAATGATTATAGGTATTCTCCGTGTTGAGAAATATCCAATCCTAATTCTTCTTTTTCTTCAGAAACTCTTAGTGGAGTGATTTTGTTCACGATAAAGAACAAAGCATAAGAAGCAGTGAAGGCAAAGATGGAAACAAGAACCAATGCTTTCAATTGAATCAAGAACAAAGTAGCGTCACCATAGATTAAACCTTGGTTGTCACCTACAATAGAGTTTACAGAAGTTGAAGCAAATACACCTGTCAAAAGCATACCTACCATACCACCAACACCGTGACAAGCAAATACATCCAAAGCATCGTCAATTTTTCCTTTAGGGAATTTGCTACATACCAAGTTGCTTATAATACTGGCGATGAAACCAATTGCTAGAGCAGACGGCATTGAAACGAAACCAGCAGCAGGAGTAATGGCGACCAATCCTACAACAGCTCCGATACAGGCTCCCATGGCAGAAAGTTTGTGTCCCAAAATTTTATCCAAGAATACCCATCCCATTGCGGCAGCGGCAGCAGCTACGGTTGTAGTTCCCAATGCTTGTGCGGCAAGACTTCCAGCTCCAACTGCAGATCCAGCATTGAAACCGAACCAACCGAACCATAATAAACCAGTTCCTAATAATACATAAGTAATACGAGCAGGGTTGGTTTTTTGAACTTTTCTTTTTCCTAGGAATATAGCTCCAGCTAGAGCAGCCCATCCAGCACTCATGTGTACCACGGTTCCACCGGCAAAATCCAATACTCCCCATCCGAAGAATAATCCGTCAGGATGCCAAGTCATATGGCACAAAGGGGCGTAGATAAACAATATGAACAATACCATAAACAACAAGTAAGCCCAGAAACGAACGCGTTCTGCAAAAGCTCCTGTGATTAAGGCTGGTGTGATGATGGCGAATTTAGCTTGAAACAAGGCAAACAGAATGAATGGAATTGTTGGAGCCAATTCCCAAGCCGTGGTAGCATTTACTCCGTTAAAAAACAGGTTTTGGGTTGGGTCGCCAATAAAACCACCAACTGATGGTCCAAAACACAAACCAAATCCAATTACAACCCATAAAACAGTAACTATGACCATCGCCATAAAGCTTTGCAATACCGTACTGATTACATTTTTCTTGCCTACCATTCCACCATAAAAGAATCCTAGTCCAGGTGTCATTAGTAATACAAGTCCTGTGGCTGCCAACATCCAAGCCGTATCTCCAGTGTCTAATTTTAACGCTACGACATGTTCTCCTAATGCCGTGCTTTCTGGAAACAAATAAATTGAAAAAACGGATAATACCAGAATTGTGATTAGAATCACACTTAAAATAATCTTTCGCATAATTTTTATTTTTTAGTTATAATTTTCAATAAAAGTATATAAATCATTTCATACCCCCATAAAAATTATGGTAAAGATTGTGATTTTTGTCAAATTTATATTTTACCCCCTAAAAATTTATGGGTATAAGATAATTTTTTATCAAAATTTACAATTTAGTAATGCTTATTTAAGATAATTTTAATAAAAATTCAGGTTTTGGCTCTTTTGAAATGGAATTTAGACCACCTGTTTTGCTGGAATAGGGCATCTTTTGTACCATAATTTTGAATGGAACGACTTTTATATTGAGAATTTGCTAATATTTAGGCGATTAGGCGAACTCCTGTTCCATTTATTTCGGAATATTGAATTATCCCGTTCGACAAGGTTATTCCTGTTGCTATGTCGTTTGTTATTAACAAAGTGCCGTCCATATCGACAAAGTCCAATTCGGGCAACAAATGCGCAATTGCCGATATCCCGACCGTGGATTCCGTCATGCAGCCCACCATAGTCTTCATTCCCAGTTTTTTGGCCTGTGCAATCATTCTTCTGGCCGGAGTCAGTCCGCCACATTTCACGAGTTTAATGTTCACGCCGTGAAAATGGTTGTGGCATTTGGCGACATCTTCTTCAATGATGCAACTTTCGTCGGCAATGATGGGCAAAGCCGAATGTTTGAAAACTTCCTTGTGGCCTTCCCAATCATCGGCTTTCAAGGGTTGTTCCAAGAATTCGACCCCCAATTTTTTCAAGGCAACGGCATTGTTTATGGTTTCTGGAACCGTCCAGCCACAATTGGCGTCTATCCTGAAAATGGCATCGGTATGTTTTCTTAATTCGGCAACAATGGCAATGTCTTCTTTGGTGCCGAGTTTTATTTTATAGATGGGCCAAGGCAATTCGGTCATTTTCGACACCATTTTTTCGATGCTGTCAATGCCGATGGTGTAATCGGTTTTGGGGTTGTGGTCTATCGAATAGCCCCATAATTCATAAAGTTTCTTTCCTTTTTTGCGGGCATACCAATCATTATAGGCATTGTCCAAGGCGCAAAGCGCAAAAAGGTCGTGCTGTAATAATTGATGTGCTTTTTGCCAAAATTCTTCGGGAGTTTCATTGGTAATGTTTTCGATGAACGGAATAATCTCTTCCAGATGACTTTTCATCGAATCAATAGTATTCTTGTAATAACTGTTGGAGGTCGTTTCACCATAGCCCGAATAACCGTCGCTTTGCAACTCCACGATCAAAATGGGTTGCGTTGCATAGGAAACTCTAGAAATGGTGAAAGTGTGTTTTAGTTGGAGGTCAAATGTTCGGAGGATTACTTTCATGTTGTTGGATTATTGGGCAAACACTAAATTTAGGTTTCAGGAAATTAATAATAATTATTGATTTGGAAACTAAAATACGAGTAAATTATTTATTAAAAGGAATTTTACGTTAAATTTAGATTTTGAATTGAAGATGTATTTTGATTCTTAAAAAATAAAATTTGTACCACCATAATAAACAGCAAGATGAACAGCGAAAAGATAAAATGGGGAATAATTGGTCTGGGAAACATTGCCCATCAATTTGCCAAAGATTTAATGTTGGTTGACGAGGCCGAACTGGTCGCCGTGGCTTCGAGAAATTTGGACAAAGCCCAAGAATTTGCCCAAAACTACGATTGTAGCAAAGCCTATGATTCTTATGACGCCATCATAAACGATGCCGAGGTCGATATCCTGTATATTGCGACTCCCCACAATTCGCACGCCGCTTTGACCATTAAAGCCTTGCAGAACAAAAAACACGTGCTTTGCGAAAAACCAATTGCATTAAATTATACCGATGCTTTCCAAATGATTGAAGCCTCGAAGAAAAACAACCAATTTTTTATGGAAGCCTTTTGGACAAGATTTAATCCGTCTTTTCGGGAAGCTTTTTCCAAAATAAAAAAGGGCGAAATAGGCGAAGTGAAATACATCAATGCGGATTTTGCATTTACTGCTGAGGAACTTGGCGGGGAAGGCAATAGAAAAACCGATATTTCATTGGGCGGTGGAGCACTTTTGGACATTGGTGTCTATCCTTTATTTTTATGTTATCTCGTGTTGGGAATTCCTGTTGAAATCTTGGCAAAAGCTAATTTTCATCAAACGGGTGCCGATTTGCAAACGTCCATGATTTTGCAATACGACAATGCACAAGCCATTTTGCATTCCAGTTTTGTGTCCACTTCCAATATCAAAGCGACCATAAATGGAACTAAAGGAAGAATTAATTTGAATACGCTTTGGCATCAAACACAATCTTATACTTTGACAGTTGATGAACTGGATGAGGAAATTTTATTGCCAACCAAAGGCAAAGGTTTTACTTATGAAATAGAAGAATGTCATCACTGCATTAAAGAAAACAAGATTGAAAGCGAGCTTTGGTCCCATCAAAATAGTTTGGAACTCATCAAAATAGTGGATGAAGTTAGGAGTAAAATTGGCTTGGAATATCCTTCCTAGGCAATGCAGAAGTTATTGTCGAATTAAAGTTTTTATGTTTCAACAAAATTATTTTTTATGCTGATAAAAGTTTTTGGAAGTGCCGTTTTTGGGGTCGAAGCGACTACCATCACCGTAGAAGTCAATATGGATAAAGGAATCGGTTACCATTTGGTGGGTTTGCCGGACAATGCCATCAAGGAAAGCAGTTATCGAATTGCAGCTGCCCTCAAAAATAACGGTTACGACATGCCGGGCAAGAAAATTACCATCAATATGGCGCCTGCCGATTTGCGAAAAGAGGGTTCGGCTTATGATTTGACTCTCGCCATCGGAATTCTTGTGGCTTCTGCCCAAATCAAGGCCGACGAAATTGACCAATACATTATTATGGGGGAACTTTCGCTGGACGGAAGTTTGCAGCCCATCAAAGGAGCTTTGCCCATTGCCATAAAGGCCAAAGAAGAAGGTTTCAAAGGTTTTTTTCTGCCCAAACAAAACGTGAAAGAAGCCGCAATTGTCACTGGATTGGATGTTTATGGAGTCGAAAATCTTCAGGAAGTAATAGATTTCTTCGAAGGGAAAGGAACTTTGGAACCCACAACTATCGATACTCGAGCCGAATTTTATAAGACCTTGGACTTTCCGGAATTCGATTTTTCCGATGTTAAAGGGCAGGAAAGTATCAAGCGTTGCATGGAAATTGCCGCAGCCGGTGGACACAATATTATTCTTATTGGACCTCCGGGAGCCGGAAAAACAATGCTAGCCAAGCGATTGCCCAGTATTTTGCCGCCAATGACTTTGCGCGAAGCTTTGGAAACTACCAAAATTCACAGTGTCGCCGGAAAATTGAAAGAAGTGGGATTGATGAATCAAAGACCTTTCAGAAGTCCGCATCACACAATTTCTAATGTGGCTTTAGTCGGAGGCGGAAGTTATCCGCAACCTGGCGAAATTTCGATGGCACACAATGGTGTCTTGTTTCTAGACGAATTGCCGGAATTCAAACGGGAAGTTCTCGAAGTGATGCGCCAACCGCTGGAAGATAGGGAAGTGACGATTTCCAGAGCCAAATTTACCGTGACTTATCCCTCGTCGTTTATGTTAGTGGCGAGCATGAATCCGAGTCCAAGTGGTTTTTTTAATGATCCTGATTCGCCGCAAACTTCTTCGCCACACGAAATGCAACGCTATTTGAGCAAAATTTCGGGGCCTTTGTTGGATAGAATCGACATTCATATTGAAGTGACGCCAGTTCCTTTCGAAAAATTATCCGATGAACAAAAAGCAGAAAGCAGTGTCGAAATTCGAAAACGAGTAACATCAGCTAGAGAAATCCAGTCGGAACGCTTTATCCAGATGGAAAATATTCATTACAATGCTCAAATGAACACCAAACATATCCGGGAATATTGCGCTCTTGACGACGCATCCAAACAATTGTTGAAAACCGCAATGGAACGCCTGAATCTTTCAGCACGAGCTTACGACCGAATCCTGAAAGTAGCCCGAACTATCGCCGATTTGGAAGCTTCGCCAAAAGTTGTTTCCTCACATATAGCAGAAGCGATTCAGTATAGGAGTTTGGATCGTGATGGTTGGTTGGGGTAGTTTTAGAATATATGCTCCGCAAAGTCTCCGACTTTGAGGTAGTGATTTTCGGTTTTCAACCGACTTTATTTTGGATTGTTTAATTCATAGGGTCAGTCACAGAC
>JAGNPF010000117.1 GCA_017989775.1 Flavobacterium sp. | reverse complement strand
CAAAAATGGTCGTTTCACAAACTTTTGTACAAGATTCCTCTTTTAGTCAGGAAACTTTCCATCCACATAAAACCAACTGCCGTTTTCTTGTTTGAAAGTCGAAAATTCGTGATGCACACCACCAATCTTGTTTGCATCCAGAAAATAAGCCTTGAACTCCACGGTGTTTTCCGTGAAGGAAATGATTTCCAATTTTTGCCATTGGTTGGAGATGGCCCAATTCAAAATATCGGCTTTAGAATAGTATTTTCTTTGGGAACTGTGGGTTGTATCCAATAAATAATCCGCTTGGTGGCTGGCATAAGCAGAATATCTGGATTTCATCAAGGCCAAGGCTGTTGGTGCCTTTTCGATTCCATCGATATATTTTTGGCAACAATCACGGAAAGTGGATTCCGAGCCACAAAAACAAAGTCCCAAATTATTCACCTTCTTCTTCGGGATTGATTTTTTGAAACAATTGATTGATCAACACTTGGTATTTGCTGATTTCAACCAAATCTTCGTCTTCCTCGGCATGATCCAGGAAATCATCCAGTTTTTCGCTCACTTCCAACAATTTGTTGTTGGCAGATCGATTGTCTTTGGCGGCAATAAAATCGATGATTTCCTGAACGCCGTTTCTTAATTCCTCAAATTGACTTTTTTCCATAATTAATTGTTTTCTGAAGACTTGTCTTCATTGAATTTTTTCACGATTTGTTTCAACTTTTCTTTGCGCAGTTCTTTGGCAGCCTTTACTTTTTGCTGTTCTTTGTGCAATTTATCGTTGTGCTTCTTGATGTTTCTTTCGTTGTTTCTTCCCATTAGAGTTCTCTTTTTATTTCTTCCAAGGTTTTATTGGTAAAAATCAATTGGTCAATGATTTCTTTTCGCAACTCGTTCAAATCCTCGTATTCAAAATATTTTGCCCAAGAAGTCAAATTGAACAAATTCCGGATTTGCTTGATTTTTTTGGTGGTTTCAAAACTCGTTCGAAGAATGGCTTTATTGTCGTAATTCGGATTGTTCTTGTGCTGGTAGTTGACCGTTTTCTTGACATAATTTGCTTCCAGATAATACAATTCTTCCTCGGCATTGTCGGGATAAAATTCGTTCCAGGCGGCAAAACCAATTTTGAATTTGGATTCATTGCGAGTTTCAGCGCCATCTTGTTCCAATGGTTCCAATCTCCATTTGCTGTTGGCCAATCGGCCCCAATGATTCGACAGTCGATACATTCCTTCCTTGGTATAAAAATATTGGCTGCCCGATTTGCTGTCGTATTGCACTTTCAAATTTTCAATCTTGTCAGGAAGCACTTCATGGAAAACACAAAACGTGTTTTTGAAAGAATTGGGACTCGGTCGAAATAGCTGCTCCATTGGACAAAGATAAACAGAATGTCCATAATTTCACAAGGCAAACAATAATTGACTAACTTTGCGGCTTAGAATTTCATTAAAAACCTATTGATCATGACCAAGTCTTCACAAGAAAAAATGCTCCAAAAAGGAGTTTACACCGGAATATTGGAACAAGACGAAAACAACAACTTTTTTTGTGGCGAATATCTATTGGATTACAAAATGGTAATGGCCAACCATAAACTGGGCGATTGGATTACGATAAAATCAGTCATCGAAAACCCGAGTGACATCAGCTACAACCAGTATCCCAAAAAGTCGAAAAACTTCGACAAAGCCAACCACAAACCGCAGCAATAGGCACTTTTATTTAATTTGTTTTTTTTCGGTCGGAAATTGAAAACTTAAAAAAAAGTGTACCTTTGCAAAAAATTGTCAATTTTGAAGCCAAATCGAATTGGTTTTTAATTAAAAGACAAGTAGTTATCTTAATTTATGAAAAAAATAGTTGAATACCGCAAGTTATTGAATGTTGACAAAACTGTAGAATTGAAAGATTTGAAAACCATTTATCGCAATGCGATGAAGGACGCACATCCCGACAAATTTCAAGGAGACGAGGAAGGTTTGAAAGCTGCCGAGGAAAACAGTAAAAAAATTATTGAAGCCTACCACTTTTTGGTGAGCATCAATCCTGAAACCATTAAAGTAAACTTGCCGGAATATACAGAAACCATTTCGACCTCGACAATCACCGATTACAAATTTGTGGAAGGAAGATTAATCATCAATTTCTCGAACGGCAGCGTTTATGAATACATCAGTGTTCCCAAAGCCACTTACGTGAAAATGGTAAATGCCGATTC
Source organism: Flavobacterium sp. (assembly GCA_017989775.1). Classification (GTDB taxonomy): domain Bacteria; phylum Bacteroidota; class Bacteroidia; order Flavobacteriales; family Flavobacteriaceae; genus Flavobacterium. The sequence goes on along the minus strand of JAGNPF010000117.1, from coordinate 3,455 downwards.
TCCCGGAAGATTTGCAAAAAGACACATTCTTAATTCTTTTACTTGGAGAAAAACACTTAACCAAGACTAGATTTATTGATTCAATACATGAAAAAACACTCCTTTCAGGGGTGTTTTTTTGTTTTCTGTCGAAAAAACAAAACAAGAATTGGACAGCCTTTTAATATTAAGTAAGTTAGCCAATCAGAATATTCAAAACAAATAATTATGAGTGATCCGTGCAAACTTTTCAAATCACAATACAAAAAAGCCAAAGAAACCCTTGATACCCTGATAACCCACAAGGCAGAAATAAACTCCCAACTAAAATCCGATTATTCGAGTGCACACTTGCAAAAAGAATTAAGAACGGTAAATATGGAAATCCGCATTACGGAAAACGAAATGGAACATGCAGAATTTCGCATTCGAGAATGTGAAACCAAACAAAAACACCTGATCTAAAATCCTGTGCAAGGATTTATTACCACTTTACCTCTTTCGACATCACGCCCCAAATACTTTTAGACAACGAATAAATTTTGGATTATTCCTTTTGGCCTGTTCCCAACTTGTCAAAATATACAAACTATAACAAAAATTTAAGTCATAAAATTGTTGATATTTTATAAATTTAGATACTTTTGCAGACTTAAAACATTTAACTAACTTATAATGAAAAAAATAATTTTATTACTTTCGGCTACCGTATTCTTAATTTCTTGTAGCAAAAACAAGTATGTCGTTTCAGGTACTGTAAAAGGAATTGAAAACGGCAAAACCGTGATTATGGAAACCCAAGATGCTTCTGGTATGGGAGGTTTGATTGCCGTGGACACTGTAAAAGTGGAAAACGGAAAATTTGAAATCACGGGAAAAGCCACGGAACCTGCATTCCACATGCTACAAGTTGAAGGACTACAAGGAAAAGTGCCCTTTATCTTGGAAAATGGAGACATCAAAATAGAAATCAACAAAGACAGCCTACACAAATCAAAAATTTCAGGAACTTACAACAATGACGAATTTTCTGCATTCAACAAAGATCTTGAAAAAATCCAAAAACCATTAATTGATTTTCAAACGAAAAACACTCCATTGATGAATACTGCACAACAAAACAAAGACACTGCAGTTATCAATAAATTAATGGCTGAATTTGGCAAAATCCAACAAAACATTGGTGAAACTACCAAAAAGAAATACACGACTTACGCCGAAACACATCCAAAATCATTCATCAGTGCCTTGATTATCCAATCGATGATGGGAGATCCAGCGGCTGACATGAAAAAAGTGGAAAAGTTATATGCCGATCTTGATGCGTCGTTAAAAACAACAAAACCAGGAAAAGCCATTGACACCAGAATCAAGGAAATAAAATCAGGACCAGCCGTTGGACCAGCTCCAGCTCCAGTTGGCGGCGCCAAATGAAGTTCAGATTTTTCCGCTCCAAATCCTCAAGGTAAATTAGTTTCCCTGAAGGAAAGTCTAGGAAAAGTAACCATAGTTGATTTTTGGGCTTCATGGTGTGGTCCTTGTAGAGCCGAAAACCCCAACGTGGTGGCCATTTACAAAGAATTTCATGCCAAAGGATTGAACATCGTGGGCGTTTCTTTGGACAAGGACGCTGCTAAATGGAAAGAAGCCATTGCAAAAGACAATTTAACTTGGACTCATGTTTCTCATTTAAAATTCTGGGATGAACCCATTGCCGCCCAATACCAAGTGCAATCCATTCCAGCCACTTTCATCCTCGATGCCTCCGGCAAAGTGGTTGCAAGAGATTTAAGAGGAGATGAACTTAGAGCCAAAATCAAGGAACTTTTGGCCAAATAAACAAAAAATAGACCTGTTATAAAAAATCTCCCTCGTGGAGATTTTTTTTATTTTATTCAATACCAAGACATTGTAAATAAACCAAAAATTAAGTGCACTTTTAGTTTGGAAACATCAAAACAGTTGTTATATTTGCAACCGCATTCGAATAAACAATGACAATGCAGGGTATCGGGGAGATACTCAAGCGGCCAACGAGGGCAGACTGTAAATCTGCTGTGTGAACTTCGCAGGTTCGAATCCTGCTCTCCCCACAAAACAAAAAAGTCCTGAAAATTTTTTCAGGACTTTTTTAGTTAAACACAGTTTCTTTTCTTTATTCCAAAACGAAATTCACGCTTACGTTGACCGTAATCTCAATTTCGCCAATGGCCAAAGTTTCTCTTGGCGCCGATTCATCCATGGCCATCGACGACTTCATGGCATACATTCGGGGTTGCGGATGGTAACTTTGTGAATTGTCCGATATCAATATGGCTTTGCCCACTTTTTGTCCCAAGACCGAAACAAAATCTTCTGCTTTGGCTTTTGCCTCTTTCATGGCCAATTTTCGCGCATCGGATTGCAATTGCGTCAATTTGGACGACTTGAACTCGACATTGTCAATTCGGTTGATTCCTTCATTGACCAAACCTTCCATCAACACGTCATATTTCGATAAATCTCTCAACAAGATTTGAACGGTTTGCGTGGCTATGTAATTGTATTTCTTTTTCTCGTAATCATAATTGGGATTCAAGGAAATGCGCTGCGTTTGGAAATCCTCTGCCGCAATATTCGACTTTTTGATAAATTTCAGGATGGCATCCATCTTTTTGTCATTCTCACGCTTTACCTCCTCGGCCTTCGTCCCCTTGGTTTCAATCGAAATGGAAATCGAGGCTTGGTCTGGAGCCACCTTAACCTTTCCTTCGCCGGAAACGGTAACCATCGGAATTTGTTTTTGCTCTTGGGCATAAGACATTGTCATCAATAAAAGACCTAGAATCAATACTGCTTTTTTCATTTTTTTTGAAGTTTAATTAGTTTTACAATCTGCATTCAAATCCTGTGCCAATTATAGCTTTCCCATTTTTGCCATCACAAAAAGAATCAGGATGGGAATAGCCAAAAGCACGACCATTGCGACATTATCCACCAGCATGGAAGGTTCTTTCAAAATTGTCAATAAATAACCTCCCATAGCGCCTCCAAAATGCGCCGTATGACCAATGTTGTCATTCTTGGCTTTCATTCCGTAAATGGAATACAACAAATAACCAATTCCAAAAAGATAAGCCGGAATGGGAATGGGAATGAAAAACAAATACAAACTCATACTGGGATCAATCAAAATTGCCGAATACAGAATACCGGTAACTGCTCCAGATGCGCCAATGGCCCTATAACCATAATCGTTTTTGTGCATCATCAAAGTGAGCAAACTCCCAAAAACAAGACTTCCCATATAAATCAAGAAAAAGGAAGCGCTTCCAAAATAATGAATTACCACAGGCGCAAACATATAAAGAGTGAACATGTTGAAAAACAAATGTCCCCCGTCGGCGTGCAAAAATCCAGAGGTAAGCATTCGGATGTGTTCTCCGGCTCGAATGCTTCCGATGTGAAATTCGAATTTCCTAAAAAAAGCCGGATCT
>JAGNPF010000116.1 GCA_017989775.1 Flavobacterium sp. | reverse complement strand
AGATTGCGAATCAAAAGCACTTTTTGACTTTATTCCAAAAGAACGGAATTTATCCATAATCGAATTTTTTTCTGGAGCCACATCGTCCAAAAGCGAAATCAGGTCTTCCGAAATTTCTTTGCCTTGGCTTTTGGCGTAGGCAAACTGAAGCGGAATGATGGTGTTGATGATGACCAAATCGATGAATGATTTGGAAAGTGGTTTCTTTTTCTTGGGACTTTCTTTGTCAAACTGATAATGGTTTTGCCAATAATTGGATGCCGAAACATTGAAAGTTTTATAAATATTTTCTATTGAAGTGGCTATGCTAATTTTTGAAAACAAATTTTGATGAATGTGGTACAAATTGGCCAATTGCGACAGTCGAATCGTCGGAAAATTATCGGGTCGATGCTTGAAAAACTGCACGGGCTCAACGATGGTTTTCTCCAATTGGTATTTGTGGAGCAAATAAAAATATCGAAATTTCAAATCCTTGAAATAGTTGTCTTCTTTTTCCAAATCCAACAAACCAGCTGTTCCCAAAAGCAGGGCTTCCAAGTTTTCGACCTCGAAACTTTCTTTTCTTATAATGGAAAACGGAATAGATTGGGCTATTTTCAGAAAAATTTCGCCATTGGTATTCAAGCCGAAATTCTTGGCCAAAAGGCAAAACAAAACCGCTTCCCAATCGTGGTTGGTTTGCTGCAATAATTCGAAAATGGGATTTGATTTCCGTTCCAATCGTTCAAAAAACAATCTTTCTTGCCAATTTTTCAAGACAAACTGCGGGATTGCTGCCAATTGCTTCTCGCAAAAAATCCAAGATTTTGGACTTGTCAACGATTGATAATTGGAGATGGTCTCTGCATCGACATATTTCTTGAGTTCGAGAACTGGAATTTCGGTATTATTTTTCCTGAATATTTCGGTGTCGTGTTCCCAAACCACGTGAAGAATCACGTTTTCATAGGCTTCGTCTCTTTCGTGATGATGCACGTACCAATCCGAAGATTTAAGATGAATTTCCACATTACCCGCCCATTTTTGGTTGCCAATAGTTATTTGGGCATTGAAAAAATCGGGGCCAGCCAATTTTAAATATTGCCCCACATTGATAATGGTGATTTCCTCTCCGTTGAACGTTTTCAGGTTTAAGGCATCAAACTTCTTGAATTTCCAGAGGTAATGGAGAAAATCTTCTTTCATTTTCAGACTTTTAGATGGAATACTAAAGTAATGAAAAAAGAAACGTATTTACAATTTAAAAAGACAAATCTTATTAATGACTTCGCAATGACTAGCGAAGCAAATACAATTTGGCGCAAGCCCGAGCATCAGACAAGGCTTCGTGGTGGTTTAATTTTATGTTCATTTCCCGGCAGCAATCGCTGAGTTTGGTTGGCTTTAGTCCTTTGGCTTTGTAAATTTTCACGGTGCATTCCCATCGGGAGCCAATATTCAATTCTTCATAATCCAAGCCATAAAGCGCCATTGATTTAATCAAAACATTGCGGTCGAAACTTTCGTTGTGGGCCACAATTTTCCTGTTTTGAAGTCGTTTTTTTATTTCGGGATACACTTGGGCAAAGGTTTTGGCGTTTACCGTGTCGCGTGGATAAATGCCGTGAACTGCTATCGTAAAAGGATTGTATTCGTTTTTTGGCGGCTTGATCAAGGTTACGAATTCATCGACAATGACTCCATTTTCGACCGTAACAATCCCCACGGAACACGGATGATAAGCGGTGGCGGTTTCAAAATCGATGGCGGTGAAGTTCATAATAATTTTAGATTTTAGATTTACAAATCTAACAGTATTTGCAGAAGATTAAAAGATTCAACAGCATTCTTTTCGTGTTGATATGAAATTTTTTACTGATTTGAAAAACCACATAGCAAACACTTATACCACACAACTAATAATTAAAAAAAGAAGCTGTTTGAAATAAATTCCAAACAGCTTCATAAAGATTTCTAAATAACCTTAGGCGGTATTAATACCCTGGATTTTGAGGGAAATTTTTATTTTGATTCAAGTCAATTGCCGATTGTGGAATAGGTCTTAAAATCTTTTTCGCCCCATTTGTTCCGTTAAAATTAGCCTCTTTAACATTATAATTATGTTGTGAAGCCCTAGCAATAAGAGTCCCTGTACGTTTCAAATCGAACCAACGGTGGTATTCTCCCAACAACTCCCTGCCTCTTTCGTCCAAGATGTAATCAATATTGAATTGCGCAAGTGTGGCGTTGGCCACTCCAGCTCTTCTTCTCACTTCGTTCAATCTTGCCAAACCTGTATCAGGGTTTCCTGCTTTCAAATAAGCTTCGGCTGCCACCAAATAAGTTTCGGCCAAGCGGGAAACAATAAAATCACGTGTACTCACTGGCCCCGTACTTGATGGAGTCAAAGGATCTGGATCATCGAATTTCTTAACTGGAATAGTTTGGTAATCGATGTTTTTGGTCAATGTATATTCTGCCGAATATTCTCCCCAAGGATGGTAGGTGAAACCTGTTGCAAGTTTACCAGCGTTGGTGGCCAAATAATTTGCTTTATCTGTGGGTGTAAACCATTTTGGCTCATAAAAATGTTTGATTTTTAGATTGGTCTTGTCGGCAACTCTGAAAAAGTCATAATAATTTTCGTAAACTTCGTTCATAAAAGTGGCTGTCCAACGCTTGTCGTCTTTTTCAAATAAGCCCAAAGCATAGCCTGTAGGACAAAGTCTGTAAGCTCTTAAAGGCGCTCCTCCTTTTGTTTCACTACCTCCTAAATAGGAACTGAAATAGTAAAACTGATTATTACCCAATGTTGTTGGCGATGTACTGGTCGAGTTTTTATCAAATTGCACGGAGAATATAACTTCGGCATTTAAATCGTTTGCAGGCAAAAACAATTGAGCCCAAGCAACATTTAATGCTTGTCCAGCAATTGCGGCATCAGCATAGGTGGCAGCCGTGGTAAAATCGGCAGCGGTTCCAAAAGTTTCATAACCTCTGGTCAAATGCACTTTTGCCAATAAATCTTGCACGGCTCTTTTGTTTACTTTTCCAGTGGCAGCATAAGAACCTGTTCCAACTGCAGCCAATGATTCTTGTAAATCCTTGATGATAAAAGCATAAACCTCTTCATCTGAATTCCTGTCGAAAGACATTACCGCTTCTGAAATGTTATAATCCACAATAGGCACTCCACCATAAGTTTGGACCAACAAAAAGTAATTAAGTGCCCTGATAAACTTTGCTTCTCCAACCAATACAGGAATACTTGATGTTTGCTCTGTAATGCCTGAATAATAAATTGTTTTATTGGCAGATTGTATTGCCCTATAACATTGCGTATATAAATAATCGACATTTGAAGAGGTAGGAATCAATTGCAAGTATCGGCTCAATCCTGCCGGTTCAGGGTCTCTTCCTTCAGCATACATGTCGGTTCCAGAACAAAACAACCATGGCTCTCCACCATAAACTGTTTTTAAGCGGGCATAAGTACTATTGACTAAATATTGAAAACCAGCCGCTGTTTTATAATTGGAATCAGCCGGAACACTTGATCTCACATCCTCATCGATAAAATCGCTACAAGAGCTAAATGTTGTTAGGGCAATCCCTAAACATATAATTATTTTTTTCATTTTTAAATACTATTAAAATTTAACACTTAAACCTAATTGAGCTGTTATCGCTGCTGGACGGTTTACACCTAATGATGAAGATGCCCATTCTGGATCGTAACCTTCGAAATCCGTGAATACAAATGGATCCAAAACATTTACATATATTCTAAAATTGCTCATTTTAAATTTTTGAACCAAATCAGATGGAAGTGTGTAGCCCAATGAGATGTTTTTGATTTTCACGTAAGAAACATCACGGTAGTAAGCAAAATTGGTTCCCCAAAAAGCTCCTGCTCCTGTCGCAACTGGACCAGGTCTTGGGTAGGCATTGGACGCATTGGCTTCAATGCCGGCACCATTCGTCGGAATAAAATAATCGATAGCCATTTTTTGACGTCCGCGATCACTTACATTCGCAAAGTTTTGGTGAAACGAACTCAACACCGTTTGACCTTGGCTAGTCAAAATCGAGAAATTGAAGTCGAAATTACCAAATGTCAATTTAGAATACATACTTCCTTGCCATTCTGGGTTTGGATTACCAATTGTCGTTCTGTCCAATGCGTCAAATTTACCATCATTATTCAAATCTTTTGGACGCGCTTGACCTGGCAACATATTGTAAGTTGCCGCTTTGGCCGCTTCGCTTTCTTGCCATACACCATCATAGATGTAGTTGTAATTTGAATTTAATGGTTTGCCAATGAATAAGTTGTTACCAATATCATCCACTTGGTCTTGTCCATAGATTGACTCTAATTGGTTGACGTTTTTAGTAAAAGTGAAAGTGGTTTCCCAATTAACTTTTTCAGTTTGGATGTTTTTTGTAGTCAAAAGCACTTCCACCCCTTTGTTGCTTACAGAACCAACGTTGGCATAAGTTCTACCCCAACCTGTTTCCAAAGGCAATTGTTGTTGGTAAATCAACTTGTCAGACAAACGATCATATACATCCACACTACCCGTAATACGATTGGACAAGAAGCCAAAGTCAAGTCCAAAGTTCAATTCACGCGTTTTCTCCCATGTCAAAGCTTGGTTGGCCAAATTAGCAGATTGCCATCCTGCAACCAAATTAGAAGCATTGGCATAAAAAGTTTGTTGGTCCAACAATTGTTGGGTTGTGTACGGAGCCACATTATTATTACCTGTATATCCTATACTGGCTCTCAATTTAAGGTCTGAAACTGTTTTGCTGTCTTTCAAGAAGGATTCTTGACCCACTTTCCACGCCAAAGCCAACGAAGGGAAATTTTCCCATTTTTTTCCTTCTGCCAAAACTGAGGCACCGTCCCAACGGTTGGAAGCCGTAATCAAATACTTGTTGTTGAATGTGTAATTAATACGAACGGCATAAGAGCTTAACGAATTTTTAGAATACATTGTGGCAAGGTTGTAACTTGATTGAACACCCGCTCCCAAATTATAAAAACCAGTGTCAAACGGCATTCCATTGGAAGAGGAAAAAGAACTTTGATCCACATTTGAATACAAACTTTGTAACAATAAAGCACTAAAATCATGTACTTCATTAAATGTTTTCTTAATGTCAACCTGGTTGTCCCAAGTGTAATTAAAATTTTCAGTTTGTTCAACTGATGCTGAATTTTTATTGTTTAATGTGACACCCGCATTGGATAGCGCACCATAGGCACTACTGTTTCTGCCATTTTCCATACCGGCAGCAAAAGTCGTTTTGAAAGACAACCAATCTAAAGCATTGTATTGAAAGAATACGTTTCCGATAGTTTGCCATCTGTTTTCATTTTGTGAAGAATTTGCAATCTCCACAAATGGGTTCACCGAACTCGTTTTGTCGATTACAAAAGGAGTGGTTGTTCCGTCTACCACTAATTTACCGGGTTGAAAAAACAGTTTTCCCACTATTTCGTTGCCATTGGCACCCACTGCCCATGGAGACATCAAAGGACTTAATCTAAATGCTTCTTGCATGGCCAAGTCGCTACCCAATTGATTTTCAACTCTAGCTACCGTAATATTGGCACCAGTGGAGAATTTGTTATTTATTTTGTGGTTTAATCCTAATTTAAATGTGTATTTATCACTGGAATCCTTGTCAATCAAACC
>JAGNPF010000115.1 GCA_017989775.1 Flavobacterium sp. | reverse complement strand
ATTTGTATATGTATAAATGCAAAGGTTGGTTTATAATGATTCGTATCACTTGTGAACCTCAAAATATTCAGTTAAAGGAAAAAGATATTCAAGATTATCTGAACAAGATGCAATTTCCTAAAAAAGAATACAAATAGTCAAAAGAACCTATAAAAAAACTCCATTAGTCAGATGATTAATGGAGTTTTTTCAATTTAATGGTTTCCTTTAAGAATGACTGAACTGCAAATGGCTCAAGTTTTTGTAAATGCCATTTTCCAGGGCAATCAATTCCTGATGGGTTCCTTGTTCGGAAATCACGCCTTTGTCGAGAACCAAAATCTGGTCGGCACTGCGAATGGTCGAAAGACGGTGGGCAATGATGATGCTCGTTCTTCCTTCCATCAAGATTTCCAGGGCTTCCTGAACCAGTTTTTCGCTTTCGCTGTCCAAGGATGAAGTGGCTTCGTCCAATATCAAGATGCTCGGATTTTTCAATAAAGCACGGGCAATGGCAACACGTTGTCTTTGTCCACCGGAAAGTTTGACCCCTCTTTCGCCAACCAAAGTTTCAAATTTCTCGGGAAAACTTTCGATAAAACTCAAGGCATTGGCTTGTTTGGCTGCCAGCATGATTTCTTCATCCGTGGCATCCGGATTTCCGTAAGCGATGTTTTCCTTGATGGTTCCGCCAAACAAAATCACGTCTTGGGGCACAATGCTCATGTTGCCGCGAAGGTTTTCCAGTTCGTAATCGTGGATGTTTTTTCCGTCAACCAAAATTTCGCCGCTGTCAATATCGTAAAAACGCAACAACAAGGAAGCAATGGTCGATTTTCCGACGCCGCTGGGCCCCACAATGGCAATTTTTTGGCCAAAGTTGGCCGTGAAGTTCACGCCTTTCAAGACTTTCATTTCTTTTCTGGAAGGGTAGGTGAAGCCCACGTTTTTGAAAGTGACGTTTCCTTTTATTTTTTGCACGGAATGTGAATTTTGGGTCGAATTGATTTTTTCGGGAGTTTCATCCAATAATTCGAAAACACGTTCCGTTGCCCCAACGGCTTTCTGGATTTGGGCATACAATTCGGCAATACCGCCAAAAGAAGCTCCCACGAAAGTGGAATACAACACGAACGAGATTAATTGTCCCACGCTCATTTCGCCGCTGATGCTCAATCGAACGCCATACCAAACCACGGCAACGATGGCTCCAAAAAGACAAAATATGATGAAGGAAGCAAAGTAGCCCCTGTATTTCCCGCCCTTGATGGCCAGTTGAACCACTTCCTTGATTTTGCCTTCATAGCGGGCAATTTCATACCATTCATTGGCGAAAGCCTTGACAATGCTGATTCCCTGCATCGTTTCCTCGACAATAACCTGGCTTTCGGCCACCTGGTCCTGTACTTTTTTGGAATATTTTCGAATGAATCGACCAAAGATTACTGCTGCAACGGCCACCAGTGGAACTACGGACAACATCAACAAGGTTAGCTTGATGCTTTCGGTGGCCAATAAAATGACGCCGCCTATAATCAAGATGAATTGTCTCAAAAATTCGGCAATGGTGGTGGTCAGCGTGTCTTGAATCTGGGAAATGTCGGAACTGATGCGGCTGTTCAATTCCCCAACGCGTTTATGCGAAAAGAAGGACATCGGCAATTTGACCAAATTACTGTAGAGGGCAAGCCTGATATTGGCGAGTGTGTGCTCGGTGAAATTGACGAATAGCGACACCCTGAAAAATGAAAAAAAAGATTGCAAAAACAATATTCCTATGAGCAATAAAGCAATGTTGTTTACCTGGGAATAACTTTTGTCCTTGACGCAGTCAACCAGCATTCCCATCAATTTGGGAAAAGCCAGGGCCGTGGCGCCGGTAAACAACAGAAAAATTAATCCAACGTAAAATTTCCAGCGATGACTTCCGGCATATTTGAAGATGAGGGTTGCTTTACCGAGGGAACTTGCCGTGATTTTTGATTTGGGCAAATCATTTTCTTTGAATCGAGCCATTATGGTTGTTTTATTTTTACAAATATAATATTATACCCATTCATCCCTAAAAAATCGGATATAATTTCTGTTTGGGTTCAAGGTCTGTGGACAGGGCATTCGCTTTTAAAAAAGAGAAAAAAGTTAGCCACGAATTACACCAATTGTCACTAATTTTTATCAAATTTGAAAATGAATTGCACGAATTCTATCTGATTTTTAGAATTCGTGTAATTGAAAACTTGTCTAATTCGTGTTTATTCGTGTAATTCGTGGCGGAAACTTTTAAAGGCGAATGCCCTGGTCTGTGGAGGGGGAGAAATAAAATTTCAATTTATTTTCGCATTTTGTTTGCAAATACAATATCTAACTGTATATTTGCACTCGCAATCAGCTAATGATGGCGACTTAATAAAATAGGGCGATTAGCTCAGTTGGTTCAGAGCATCTGGTTTACACCCAGAGGGTCGGGGGTTCGAATCCCTCATCGCCCACAGAAAACTCCTCAAGAAATTGGGGAGTTTTTTTTATTTCCAAAACCTAATTCCGGAATTCCCGAATTTTTAAAAGCGAATGCCCTGCGAATACATTGTCGTTTGAATGGGGCATTTTAAAATTTCGTATATTTGAATGAAATGTTTTTGGTGAAAAATAATTTCAACCAGTAGTTTGTGTTGTTTTTATGCTGCTGCATAAAAGAAGTTAACGGATGTTGGACAAACAAAAAACAGGAAAAAATGGAAAAACTAAGCGATCAAGATGTTCAGGAGAAAATGGCGGAAATTGATGCTGCCTGGATTGTATTTGGAAAATTTCTCCATCGGGAATTTGTTTTCAAGAATTTTGTCGAGGCTTTTTCGTTCATCACGGGCGTGGCCTTGCTGGCCGAAAAGGCGAACCACCATCCCAATTGGAACAATGCCTACAACAAGGTGGTCATTGCCCTCAGCACCCACGATGCCAACGGCATAACTACGAAAGATTTCGATTTGGCCAAGGCAATAGATAAAATAGTTTTGAAATAGACATGGGGTTGTTTATTTCTAAATAGCTTTTGCCCTCGGTATCAAATAGTCGCAACTGTTTAACCAAATGTTCAGAAAAAGTAGAGAATTTACACGTCCAATGAATTAAAGTGGTTAAATTAGAGGATGAATTTGAAAGCCAACCATAAAATGAAAAAAGAAAAAAAAGTATTTCTGTTGTCTTGGATCCTTTTGGTGTCATTGATTTTTTCTTCATATAGCAAAGCGCAAACTACCAAAATAAAATTGACTCCCGTGTTTTCAAAAGGAGCTGACGTAAGTTGGTTGCCCCAAATGGAAGCTACAGGATACAAATTCTATGATATTGATGGCACTCAAAAAGACTGTTTGCAACTGTTGAAAGACAGGGGAATGAATACCATTCGCCTTCGGGTTTGGGTAAATCCATCCAATGACAAAGCCAGTGGGCATTGCAGTCCGGCCGAAACGGTCGTGATGGCAGTCCGGGCACAGAAAATGGGAATGCGCATCATGATCGACTTTCACTACAGCGATACTTGGGCCGATCCCGGAAAACAAGCCAAACCGGCAGCTTGGGCCAACCATGATTTTACTGAATTGCAAAAGGACGTGTACCAACACACTTTTGATGTTTTGACGGCACTTAAATCGGCAGGGGTGACTCCTGAATGGGTGCAGATAGGCAACGAAATTCCCGGTGGCATGTTGTGGCCGGAGGGAAGCACTTCCAATTTCGGTCAACTCGCACTACTTTTGAATGAAGGATATGAAGCGACCAAGGCGGTGGACGCAAGCATCAAGGTAATTGTTCACATTGATGAAGGGAACAACAATGCCAAGTTCAGATGGTTTTTTGACAATGTCAAAGCCAACAAAGTGAAATACGACGTGATAGGACTTTCGTATTATCCCTATTGGATAAAAAGTGATTATAAGGCCACGATTGCTGATTTGGAAAAGAATCTAAAAGACATGGCTTCAAGATACGGAAAAGAGGTAATGGTGGTGGAAGTTGGGGGCGATTACACCTTGGTGCAAAACACCAAAGACATGCTGGAGGCAGTCATCAAAGCCGTTAAAGCGGTTCCCGACAACAAGGGGCTGGGAGTGATTTATTGGGAACCCGAAGGCGAAAAAAGCTGGAGCGGCTATCAATTGAATGCTTGGCAATCTGACGGAAAACCGTCGCAGGCTTTGGATGCTTTTAAAAATTAATTTACACCAGTGGTGTATTATCAAACAGATTATGAAAAACTTTTTTACAATTTCGACCTCGGTTTTTTTATTGTTTTCCTGTAAAAACGATACGGGTTCGCTGACAACCACTTTTTCATTTCCCAATGGTTTGAAGGAAGTATCGGGAATAATCCATCATCCGGACACGGATTTGATTTGGGCCTTGGAAGACAGCGGGAACAAAAATGAAGTGTATGGATTGGACTCCAAAGGAGAAATAGCCAAAACCATCGTTGTTGGGAATACGGAAAACATCGATTGGGAAGACATCACCAAAGACGGTGAAGGGAATCTTTACATTGGTGATTTTGGCAACAATGACAATGTTCGCCAAGATTTGTGCATTTATAAAATCAACAACAATTCCTTGAATCAAGAAAACGCGGTTCCTGCTTATAAAATCTCGTTTGCCTATCCGGAGCAAAAAGATTTTCCGCCCAAAAAAACCGAAATGATGTTTGATGTCGAAGGCTTTTTCGAGTTTAAAAATCATTTTTACCTCTTTACCAAAAACAGGAGCAAAGGATTTGACGGCACCGCTTTTTTGTATAAAATCCCCAATGCAGCCGGTTTTCACCAAGCCGTTTTGATGGGGAAGTTCAAGACTTGCGACAGCTACAACCATTGTGCCATAACGGCTGCGGCGATGAGTCCCGATGAAACCAGAATTGCAATTTTGACCCACGACAAAATCTTCTTGTTGGAAAACTTCAAGGGAGACCATTTTTTGGAAGGAACCCAAACGGTATTCGAATTGAAGCATTTTTCCCAAAAAGAAGCCGTTTGTTTCAAGGACAATGATTTGCTGCTTATTGCCGATGAACGAATCAAGAAAACAGGAGGAAATGTGTATGAAGTGAGTCTTTCGACCTTAAAATCCAAACCCTAGACCAAAAGCAATTCGGGCTTCTTCGCCCTGACTTTTGAAATAGCTGAGCCTGCCCGTAACGACGTTCAGTCCGTTGAGCCACAAACCTCCTCCAAAGGATTGATGCCATTTATCGGAATCTTCTCCTTTCAGCCAAACCCTGCCGTAATCAAAACCGCCCAAAATGCCGTAGGACATCGGGAAGATGCTTTTTCTTATTTTGCCGATAGTCCAACGGAGGTCACTGCTTTGGTAAAAAGAGTGGTTCCCCAGAAAACGCTCGTTTCTAAAACCCCTCAAATCATAATTGCCGCCCAAAGTGGCACCTTGGTAAAATTCGAAATTGTTGTTCAACAGTATTTTGGCATTCAAAATGGTGGCCAAAACGACTTTTCCCTTGGCATCGATTTTATGGTTGAAATTGAGTTTGCTTTCCAATGCCGGAAAATTGCTTCTAGGGTCATCCAGGTTCATTTTCCAGGTTCCTGCCACCGAAAATCCCATTCCCATGGTAGGCAAGGAGGGAATGTCGTAATTCTCGAAACTGTATTTTAGGGTGGCACCCGCAAATTGCTGGATTTCAAAAACAGCCGGATTGATGTCTTCGTCAACGCTTATGT
>JAGNPF010000114.1 GCA_017989775.1 Flavobacterium sp. | reverse complement strand
ACCTTGGAACGTTCGTATTTGTTGAAAATAAACGGAAAAATCGTGGAACGTCCGCAACATATGTTGATGCGTGTGGCCGTCGGAATCCACTTGGGTGATTTGGACGCCGTGATAGAAACCTACGACTTGATGTCGAAAAAATTCTTTACGCACGCTACACCAACATTGTTCAATGCCGGAACTCCAAAACCACAAATGTCTTCTTGTTTCCTTTTGGCCATGCAGGACGACAGCATCGACGGGATTTACGATACTTTGAAGCAAACGGCCAAGATTTCGCAATCGGCAGGTGGAGTGGGACTTTCCATTCACAACGTTCGTGCAACGGGTTCCTATATTCGCGGTACCAACGGAACCTCGAACGGAATTGTGCCGATGTTGAGGGTTTTCAACGACACGGCTCGTTATGTGGATCAAGGTGGAGGAAAACGCAAAGGAAGTTTTGCCATCTATATCGAACCTTGGCACGCCGATATTTTCGAATTTTTGGATTTGAAAAAGAATACCGGAAAAGAAGAAATGCGCGCCAGAGATTTATTCTTTGCCATGTGGACTTCGGATTTGTTCATGAAACGTGTGCAAGAAGATTCATATTGGACCTTGATGTGTCCGAACGAATGTCCGGGCTTGTATGATGTTTATGGCGAAGAATTTGAAGCCTTGTACATTTCTTACGAAGAAAAGAAGAAAGGCAGAAAGACCATCAAGGCACGTGAATTGTGGGAGAAAATTCTGGAATCCCAAATCGAGACCGGAACGCCATACATGTTGTACAAAGATGCCGCCAACAGAAAATCAAACCAAAAAAATCTGGGAACCATTCGTTCATCGAATTTGTGTACCGAGATCATGGAATTTACTTCGAAAGACGAAATTGCAGTTTGTAATCTAGCTTCGATTTCCTTGCCAATGTTTGTGGAAAACGGAAAATTTGACCACGAATTGATGTTCAAAGTGACCAAACGAGTGACGAAAAACTTGAACAAAGTAATCGACAGAAATTATTATCCCGTACAAGAAGCCGAAAATTCCAACTTGCGCCATCGCCCCGTGGGTCTTGGAGTTCAAGGTTTGGCCGATGCCTTCATTATGTTGCGTATGCCTTTTACCAGCGACGAAGCCAAGAAATTGAACCAGGAAATATTCGAAACTTTGTATTTTGCAGCCGTAACCGCTTCGATGGAAATGGCCAAGGAAGAAGGACCGTATTCTACTTTCAAAGGTTCGCCAATTTCGCAAGGAGAATTCCAGCACAACCTTTGGGGATTGAAGGACGAGGAACTTTCCGGACGTTGGGATTGGGCATCCTTGAGAAAAGAAGTGATGGAGCACGGGGTGAGAAACTCCTTGTTGGTGGCGCCAATGCCAACCGCTTCGACTTCACAAATTTTGGGGAACAACGAAGCTTTCGAGCCTTATACTTCCAATATTTACACCAGAAGAGTGCTTTCGGGAGAATTTATCGTGGTCAACAAACATTTGTTGCACGACTTGGTAAAAAGAGGTTTGTGGAACGAAGATTTGAAGCAGGAAATTATGCGTCACAATGGTTCGGTTCAAAATATTGACGGCATTCCGCAAGACTTGAAAGAACTATACAAAACCGTATGGGAAATGTCCATGAAGGACATTATCGACATGTCGCGTCAACGTGGTTATTTTATTGACCAATCGCAATCGTTGAACTTGTTCATGCAAGATGCCAATTATTCGAAACTGACATCGATGCACTTCTACGCTTGGCAATCTGGATTGAAAACCGGAATGTACTATTTGAGAACAAAATCAGCCGTTGATGCCATTAAATTCACCTTGAACAACGACAAAAAAGTAGATCCGCTTCCTGCCGTTGAAGTGGAAGCAAATACTTCCAGTGTTGAAATGACTGCCGAAGAATATCGAGCAATGATCGAATTGGCCAAAAACGCCGGTCCGGATGAGTGCGAAATGTGTGGTTCTTAAATTTAGAAAATAGATTAAAGAACAAAGAATAAAGAGAAGCAGCTATCAATTTTGGTAGCTGTTTTTTTTGATGTAATTCTTGGTGGTTTTTTCCGGTTTCAAACCTGTTTTTTATGAAAACAATTCACTAAATTTGAGTAGGTTATTGCGTGAAAACATTTTTTATGGACTTTTAAAAATCCTCGAAATGAAAAATAGTGAATTTACGATTACGGATGATTTATTGGCCTCAAAATGGCAACGTTTTTTGAACGGCATTCTCGATTTGTTGATGGTGCACATTATTTTGGGTAGTATTGGAACAACGGTTATGATCATTGGAGACGTCTCCAATAATTATGAATTGTCCAATTGGGTTGAATCGACCACCACTTATGAAAAAGTGCTTTTTTGGCTCGTTGCGCTGTTTTTGTATTATTATTTGACCGAAACGTATTTTTCCAGAACTTTCGCCAAATATTTTACCAAGACCATCGTGATAACAAAAGAAGGGCTCAAACCGGGTCATAAAAGCATATTGATGCGAACCTTGTGTCGTTTTATTCCCCTTGAAGGACTTACTTTTTTTGGAACCAATTTCAGGGGTTTACACGATTTTTTTTCGGATACCTACGTGGTCCGAAAACACGAATTCAACCATAAAAAAGGAGCGATTGCATTTCCTTGATGAAATTATAAAAGAAAAAAACACCTAGTAAATCATTGGATGTACTAGGTGTTTTTTAATTAAACGGTTGCAATATTTTCTACAGCAACTCGCATTTGTTGTGCGGCAGCGACCATTTCGATCAAAGCTTTTTTGGTTTCATCCCAATGTCTTGTTTTTAAACCACAATCCGGATTTACCCAAAGCTGTTCCACAGGAACAACAGCCGAAGCTTTTTTCAACAATTGCACCATTTCATTTCGTGACGGAACTCGTGGCGAGTGAATATCGTAAACGCCGGGACCTATTTCGTTTGGATATTTGAAATCGGCAAAAACATCTAACAATTCCATTTGCGAACGCGAACATTCAATCGTGATAACATCGGCATCCATATCGGCAATATTTTGGATAATGTCGTTGAATTCGCTGTAACACATGTGCGTATGAATTTGTGTGTCATCTTTTACGCCAGAAGCGGAAATTCTGAAAGCTTTTATCGCCCAATCCAAATAATTTGCCCATTCCTCTTTGCGCAACGGCAGTCCTTCACGAATCGCAGGTTCGTCAATTTGGATGATTTTGATCCCAGCTTTTTCTAAATCTACCACTTCGTCACGAATCGCCAAAGCAATTTGTGTGCAGGTTTCGGAACGTGACTGATCGTTGCGGACAAATGACCATTGCAGAATGGTTACAGGGCCGGTCAACATTCCTTTTACCCATTTTGGCGTAAGCGATTGCGCAAATTCAGCCCATTTTACGGTCATTGGATTGGGACGGGAAACATCTCCATAAATAACAGGAGGTTTTACACAGCGACTTCCGTAACTCTGCACCCAGCCGTTTTTGGTAAAGGTAAATCCGTCCAATTGTTCGCCGAAATATTCCACCATATCGTTACGTTCAAATTCTCCGTGAACCAAAACATCGATTCCGGTTTCTTCCTGAAAACGGATGGTTTCTTCGGTTTCTTTTTGCAATAAATCATCGTATTGTTGTTGACTTAGTTCTCCCTTTTTGAATTTGGCTCTCCAGCTTCTTACTTCTGCTGTCTGCGGAAAAGAACCGATTGTTGTCGTTGGGAATAATGGCAGTTTTAAAGCTTCAATTTGTTTGAATCTTCGAATTGCAAATAAATTTCGTCTTTGATCGTCTCCTTTTGTAATGCTTGCCACACGATTCTTGACTTCGTCATTGTGGATTAATTTTGAAGTTTTTCGGTTTTCATTGGTCAAAATATTTTCTTCATAATGCGCTTGGTCGTTTTCGGTAATTTCACCGGAAGCCAAATTTCGAAGGATTACTATTTCTTCAATTTTTTGTTTGGCAAAAGCCAGCCATTGCTTGATTTCGGGAGTTAATGTTTTGTCATTGGTTTCCAAATCCAAATCACAAGGCGAGTGAATCAAAGAACAGGAAGGAGCGATTAAAATTCGGTCTTTCCCCAAAGCATTAACTGCTTTTTCGATTTGAGCCAATGATTTTTTGAAATCATTTTTCCAAATGTTCCTTCCGTCAACAACGCCAAGGGAAAGATTTACATTGGAAGCCAATTTCCCGGATTCCAAAATATCATCCAATTGTGAGGAACAACGCACCAAATCCAAATGCAATGTGTGAACTGGCAAAGCCAAAACAGTCTCTAAATTTTCTCCAAAACAGTCAAAATAATTGGTCAAGATTACTTTTAAGGAAGGAAAATTTTTGTTGATTTCATTGTAAACATAAGTAATGGCGAGACGTTCTTTATCGGTCAGGTTCAATGCCAAAAATGGTTCGTCCAACTGAATGTATTCTGCTCCTTCGTTTTGCAATGCGTTTAGAATTTCAAAATATACAGGCAATACTTTTTCGATTAAATCAATTCTGTGAAAATCGTCGCCTTTTTCTTTTCCCAATAACAAATAAGATACAGGGCCAATCAATACAGGCTTTGTTGTAATTCCCAGTTTTTTGGACTCCGCAAATTCGTCAATTATTTTGGTCGAAAACAATTCGAATTTTTGGTTTTTGGTAAATTCCGGGACGATGTAATGATAATTGGTGTCGAACCATTTGGTCATTTCCATTGCCACCACGTCTTGTCCTTCTTTCTGCAAACCTCTCGCCATGGCAAAATATAAATCCAAAGCGGAGTTGGTTTTTGCAATTTCGCTGTAACGACTTGGAATTGCTCCTACAGTAAGCGTTAAATCCAAAACCTGGTCGTAGAAAGAAAAATCGTTGGAAGGAATTAAATCTATTCCTGCATTGGCTTGTATTTGCCAGTTTTCTTGACGGATATTTTTTCCAACTTCCAGTAATTCATCGGCAGTAATTTTTCCTGCCCAGTATAATTCGCTGGCTTTTTTCAGTTCTCTGTTGCTGCCAATTCTTGGATAACCCAAATTGTTTGTTTTCATATTTGTTTAGTGTTTTTTACTTTACAAATGTATATAAATGGATTTTTAAACTTAAATAGTGTTGTTTTTCAAGTAAAATGATTTGTAATTTGTAAATTTTACAGTAATTTGTGCTGAATAATAATTTGAAATTCACTTTCAACAGTAAAAAAAACTATGGAAAACTTGGACAACATCGATTTACAGATATTAAAACACTTGCAGGAAAACTCCAATATCAACACAAAAGAGCTTGCCGCGAAACTTTTTCTGACGGTTACGCCAGTTTACGAACGCATCAAAAGATTGGAACGCGATGGCTACATCACGAAATACGTGGCTTTGTTGGACAAGAAAAAATTGAATCTCGGGATGACTGTTTTTTGCAATGTTCGACTCAAAGAACACGCCAAAAATGTGGGGAGCAATTTTGTGAAAGACATCGTTGCACTTCCCGAAATCATCGAATGCTATAACATTGCGGGCGATTATGATTTTATGCTGAAAATTTTGGTCGAAGACATGTCGAGTTACCAAGATTTCGTGATGAACAAATTATCCACCATCGAAAACATCGGAAACACCCAAAGTGTTTTTGTGATGGGCGAAATCAAACACAGTACCGCATTGGCGATTTGATTGTATTTTCTTTTATCTTTGGTCCAAATCCAAAATTACCAATCACTATGAACTGGGAACAACTTTTATCCTTAAAACGCCAAGGCGACACAAGCAAACGATTACGAATTGAAC
>JAGNPF010000113.1 GCA_017989775.1 Flavobacterium sp. | reverse complement strand
CCATTATGGTCATTGCCGACATGTTTCGTCCGGCTATGTTTGTGTCGCTTGGCGTTTATGCAAAACCCGAAAACCGGGTTCGCGCACTTTCCTTGGTCCGTTTGTCGGTAAATTTGGGTTTTGCCACCGGCCCCGTGCTTGGCGGTCTCATCATTCTGGGATTGGGCTATCAAGGATTGTTCTGGATTGATGGCAGCACCTGTATTTTGGCCATTTTGATATTTGCCTATTTCGTGAAAGAAAAGAAAAAAATAGTGGAACACCATGACGAATCGGATTCGTCCTTGGAAACCAAATCCGTTTTCAGGGACAAGCCTTTCTGGGTTTTCCTGTTCATCAGCTTCACCACGGCGATGTTGTTTTTCCAGATTTTCACCACCTTGCCCCTGTTCCACCACGAGAAATTTGGCTTGACGGAATTTGAAACCGGATTGCTGCTTTCCCTGAACGGCATCCTGATTTTCATGTTCGAAATGCCGTTGGTCAGTATTTTGGAACGAAAACAAGTCAACCGAATCAAAATTATTTTCACGGGAGCCTTGTTGATGGTCATCAGTTTTTATGTATTGTTGATTGATTTTTGGGTGGGCATTCTGGCTGTGGGCATTGTATTCATGACTTTTGGCGAAATTTTCGCCTTCCCTTTTTCGAATGCATTTGCCATGGGAAGAGCCCCCAGGGGACAAGAAGGACGTTACATGGCTTTGTACACGATGAGTTTCAGCCTCGCCCATATCCTGAGTTCGAAAATGGGACTGGAAATTATCGGGCGTTTTGGTTATTCGACCAACTGGTTCGTGATGGGAAGCCTTGGCGTTGTGGCCATGTTTTTTTGTTTTTGGCTGCATCGATTAGTTCGGACCGAAAACAAATAAGCCTCTCAAAACCAGATTTTCCTGCTTGAAACTTAAAATTTAGTTAAATAACTATAAAAATAGTTTGTTAACTAAAAATATAGTTGTACGTTTGTTTCAAAGAAAAAACAAATCGTTACACACCATGCAAAAACTGACCAACAAAGAAGAGGAAATCATGCAAATTTTATGGAAGCTCGAAAAAGCTTTCGTAAAAGAAGTCCTTGCCGAAATCACCGAAGAACAGCCCCATTACAACACCCTTTCGACCATTATCCGAAACCTGGAAGAAAAAGGGTTTGTGTCGCACAACGCTTTTGGCAACACGCATCAATACTTCCCTATCGTTAAGATGGAAGATTACAGAAAACGATTCATGAACACGGCAATCGATACTTATTTCAACAGCTCCTATAAAAACATGGTCTCGTTTTTTGCCAAGGAAGAAAAGATTTCAGCCGAAGAATTACGCGAGATTTTGGAGATGATCGAAAAAAAGTAATCCCATGGAAACACTATTCATTTACCTCATCAAATCCAGTGGACTCATCGGAATGTTCTATTTGGCTTACTATTTTTTGCTGCGAAAAGAAACCTTTTTCAACAGCAATCGTTGGTTTTTATTGGCGGGATTATTCACCTCGGTGGTATTGCCATTGGTGGTTTTCACGAAAATAGTTTGGGTTGAACCCACTCCAACCCATTTCGACTGGTCGAAAATTCCAATGACAACTCCCGTCGAAAATGAGGCTTTTGAAATCAATTGGTATCTTTTAATTGGAATTGTGTATTCGATTGGAATTCTGGGTTTCTTCCTGAAATTAGCTTTTGATTTTTACAGTTTATCCAAGGTTCTCAAAGGAAAAAGCATCCAAAACCAAGCCGATTTCCAATTTATTGACGTAAATGAAAACCTCGCTCCTTTTTCCTATTTCAATTCCATCGTGTATAACTCATCACTGTACAGCGAGGCGGAATTGGAAAGCATTTTGGAACACGAAAAAGTGCACAGCGCACAAAATCACACGATAGACGTCTTGATCACACGTTTCTTTTGTGTTGTTTTTTGGTTCCATCCGTTGATGTGGCTCTACAAAAAAGCCATTCTTCAAAATCTGGAATTCATCGCCGACAGCGAGGCTTCCAAAAAACTATCCGACAAAAAAGCCTATCAATTGACGCTTTTAAAAATCACGACACAGGAAAATTGTGTTGTCCTTACCAATCATTTTTATCAATCATTAATCAAAAAACGAATCGTTATGTTAAACAAAAATCAATCAAACAAAAGGAATTATTGGAAGTATGCTTTAGTGCTTCCGTTATTGGGCGCATTTTTATTCTTCTTTCAGGTAGAAATCGTGGCGCAGGAGAAAGCTGCTCCAAAACAAGAAACAAAACCAGAACAAATTGAATTAAAAGCGGTTGAAACAAATCGAAACAACACTGCCAAAATAGACGGGGACAGCTTAAAAATAGTATCCAAAAACGAAATGCCAATAAAAATCACCGACAAAGAAATTTTCGTCAACGGAGCAAAAGTTTCCCAAGAAGAAATGGACAAACTGGATCCGAACGATATTGAACGCATCGATGTCACCAAAAAATCAGACAAGGGAACTATTAGAATTGTTACAAACAAATTCTACAAAACACTAAATGATAACACTTTATACATTAACAACGAAAAAGTAGATACTAATGAGCTTTTGCTTCTAGATCAAAACACTATCGATAAAATGGATGTCAACAAAAATGAAAAAACAATTAGGATTACAACAAAAACAGTTGCTCAATTAGATGATAAAAATAATATTCGAACAATTTTAAAACAAGATATAAATAATCAACCACTTATCATTGTTGATGGAATAGAAAAGGAATCTGGTTTCAAAATTGAGGACTTACCAAACGACAAAATAAAAGGTGTAAACGTATTAAAAGGAAAACTTGCAGAAGATAAATATGGAGAAAAGGGCAAAAATGGTGTTATCGAAATTAGCACCAAAACAAAAAATGAAGCAAGTCAAGATAAAAGTGATATAGAAAACACAGGAAAAGAAACTGTTTTAGCCAAAGAACAATGGCTCGAAACTTATAAATCAATAATGAAAGTACGATTCAGTCTAGAAAAAATGAAAGCCCAAAAAGAACAAGCAAAAGCAGAGCTTGAAAAATCAAGAAAAGCCTTGAAATCAAAATTATTCTCATAATAATCCCAAAAAGACGGTTCCTCATCAAGACCGTCTTTTTTTATATCTTTGAAAAAAACTAACTATATGTTCAAAATTCTAGCCCAACTCAACAAGCTTCTTCTTCCGAGTTTTACAAAAAGTGGACTGGATTTGGCCAAAGCCAGCAAATGGCAAAAAGCCGTCATCGCCTACCGCTATTACGTAACTACAAGAGCATTAGATTGTTGATTTTGGATTTCTGATTTTAGATTTTGGAATAAAAAAATATTTCATATAATTTCACATTTAGGTTTGCACGATTGTAAAATTTGCCTATATTTGCACCCGCATTAAGGCCTCGTGGCGCAACTGAATAGCGCATCTGATTACGGCTCAGAAGGTTACTGGTTTGAATCCAGTCGAGGTCACGAAAGAATGGGAAGGATACACGAAAGTGTATCCTTTTTTTGTTTAAATCCAATTTTTGATTTCCCCATTTATGTCCCAATATTTCCTTGACATCGAATACAACAACCTTGTTTATGGCGAGCAAGAAGTCAATTTGAAGGAATTTGAATGCTGTACTTTCAACGGTTGCGATTTCTCGCAATGCAACTTTATTGGGGTAATTTTTATCGATTGCACCTTTAATGATTGTGTTTTTAGCGGAGCCAGAATCAACCACGTGGCATTGAGAAGCGTGTTTTTTAATCGTTGCAAAATGGAAGACGTGAATTTTGCGATGTGCGACAAACTCATTTTTGAAGTTCATTTCAGGGAATGCGTGTTGGATTTTTCCAAATTTTACACCCTGAAAATAAAAGGAACCACTTTTGTCGATTGCAGTCTTGTCGCCGTGGATTTTATGGCCGCCGACTTGACCGAAGCGGTTTTCGACAACTGCGATTTATATCGTTCCGAATTTGCGAAAGCCAAGGCCGACAAGGCTAATTTCAAGACCAGTTACAACTACACCATCGACCCGACGAAAACGAAGCTCAAAAAGGCTGTTTTTTCGTTGAATGAAGTAAAAGGACTGCTTTTTAAACACGAATTGGTCATAGAATAAAAATCCACTACCAAAACCATTGGTTACAATAAAAAAATGACCCACGATTGAAACCGTGGGCCATGCAACAAAAATATATAGAAATAAAGAACTATGCCACAACCAAGGGTTTTGACAATAATCCTTTCAACCAAAATCCAACAATCAAGGCTACGGCCAACAATATGGCAAACAGGTAGAAAATAGTGATTTCCGTGCTCAATTCCAACAACAATGGCCCAACAAAAGCTGCTGCCGACCAAGCCGTTAAAGTATAACCAAGAACTTGTCCGTAATTCTCGGTACCATAAATATTTTTCACAAAAGAAGGCATTGTGGCAAAACCAGCCCCGTAGCCCGCAATAATCACATAAGTCAAAATTTGGAAAGAAGTATTATTGGTTGAAAAACTGGGGATCAAGGCAAAACAAACTGCGTTTACTCCAATAAAAACCATAAAGGTCGTCCAACAACCTATTTTGTCCGAAATACTGGACCAGAACAAACGTCCAATTCCATTAAATAACCCAATGATGGCTACAAACAGCGTAGATTGTGCAGCACTCATTCCCACAACTTCTGTTCCTAAAACAGCCGCTTTCGAGATGATTGCTATTCCACCACATACATTCAAAAACAACAACAACCAAAGTGCGATAAAACGTTTGTCGGCAATGATTTCTTTTGGAGTCAAATCGACGTGAGCGTGGTGTGCTGCAGCAACATTTTCAGGATTTGCCAAATACAAAGCGCTCAACAACATGCAGATTCCGTAAGCAATTCCCAGTGTAGCAAATGCTCCAGACAATCCCATAGAAGCAATTAATGGTCCAATCAAGAAAGAAGCCAATAATGAGCCCAAAGCAAAGGACATAATGATGATTCCAGAAGCCAATCCTGGTTTGTCTGGGAACCATTTAACAACAGTGTAAACCGGAACCACGTATCCAAATCCCAAACCAATTCCTTGCAAAACGCCAAAGGTCAAGTAAAACAAGTAGATGGAATCTATGTTGACTGCCAAGGCACCTCCCAACAATCCCACTGTTAAAAACAGAGCGGCTAACAATCCTGCTTTGGTTGGCCCCACTTTTTGGGCAAATTTACCCATAAAAGCAGCCGTCAAACCCAAAAAACAAATAGCTAAACTAAAGCCTGTTTTGGTGTCGTGGGCATCCCAATTCAACTCTTTTGACAAGGGTTCGATCCATTTGCTGTAGGCATAAATAGACCCGATTGAGAGCTGCATGATCATTCCAGCCAACACAATCAAATATTTATTCTTTTTCATTCTTTTAACTTCTTAAATACTCTTTATTGAATTTATTTCACTTTTACGTTATCCAAATACAAGTCAAAAATGGCTTTTACTTTTTCCAACGTTTCTGCCGTGGGAGAAGGAGTTTCGGCAAGTGCATACTCCATGTTCATCAATTCCCATTTGTGTTTTCCCAGTTGGTGGAAAGGAATAATTTCCACTTTTTCGACTGATTTATAACCCGAAAAATGTTTGGCCCATTCGTGCAAATACTCCTCTTGATCCGTCCAGCCCGGAACCAAAACATAGCGCAACCACATGGGTTTTCCGGTGCTTTCGCGGTATTCTGCCACTTTCAAGGTGGTGGTATTGTTCAACCCGGTCAATTTTTTGTGCCACTCGTCATTGATGTGTTTCACGT
>JAGNPF010000112.1 GCA_017989775.1 Flavobacterium sp. | reverse complement strand
CCAGTATTCAGTTTGGACTGCAAACTGAATACCGAACACCCTAAACTATTCTTTTACGCGTTCCATGTAATTTCCAGTAGTAGTATCAATCTTGATTTTGTCGCCTTCATTGATGAACAAAGGAACGTTTATTGTTGCTCCAGTTTCAACCGTGGCTGATTTGGTGGCATTGGTGGCCGTGTTTCCTTTCACTCCCGGTTCGGCATAAGTCACCTCAAGAACAACCGATGCCGGCATGTCCACTGAAAGTGGCAAATCAGTTTCGGTGTTGATGGCAATCATCACGTTCTCGCCTTCTTTCAACAAATCCGGTGAATCCAACACGTTTTTGTTCAATGAAATTTGCTCAAAAGATTCCACGTTCATGAAGTGAAACAAATCGCCTTCTGGGTACAAAAATTGGAATTTGTGGTTTTCCACACGCACTTCGTCTATTTTGTGTCCTGCCGAAAAAGTGTTGTCCAATACTTTTCCGTTGGACAAACTTTTCAATTTGGTTCTAACGAAAGCGGGACCTTTTCCCGGTTTTACGTGAAGGAATTCGATGATTTTATAAATATCATTGTTGTATTTGATACACAATCCGTTTTTGATGTCTGATGTTGATGCCATTTTTTATATTTAAGATTTAAGAGTGCAGATTTTAGATTCAAAAGAATCAATCTACTTTATTTTTTTAATGTTTCTTTTAATTATACAACGCAATTTAGAAATCTAAAATCAGAAATCTAAACTCCAAAATTAGGAATTCCCGGAATAGCCTTTCATGATACCTCTTGATGAATTTCGGATAAAATCCAAAATCTCGTCACGTTCCGGAGTGGCTTCCATCTCGGCTTCGATGATGCCGATGGCTTGGGTGGTATTGTAATTTTTTTGATACAAAATTCTATAGATGTCTTGAATTTCCCTGATTTTTTCTGGAGTGAATCCTCTTCTTCTCAATCCAACCGAATTTATCCCCACGAAGGACAAAGGCTCTTTGGCTGCTTTGGTGTAAGGTGGAACATCCTTTCTCAACAAGGAACCTCCCGAAATCATGGCGTGATCCCCCACACTGATGAATTGGTGCACGGCCGACAATCCTCCAATAATGGCATAATTCCCGATGGTCACATGTCCTCCCAACAGCACTCCGTTGACAATGATGGCATTGTCTCCCACATGACAATCGTGTGCAATATGCGCCGCAGCCATGATAAGACAATTATTGCCAATCTTGGTTTGGCCCGATGCGATGGTTCCCCTGTTGATGGTCACGCATTCGCGAATGGTGCAATTGTCGCCAATTATTGCCAAAGAATCCTCTCCGCCAAATTTTAAATCTTGTGGAATGGCAGAAATTACCGCACCTGGAAAAATATTGCAGTTTTTCCCGATTCTGGCACCTTCCATTATGGTTACATTTGAACCTATCCATGTTCCGTCACCAATGACAACATTATTGTGAATGGTTGTAAAAGGTTCTATTACAACATTTTTTGCAATCTTTGCACCGGGATGAACATACGCTAAGGGTTGATTCATGTGTTTTTTAGGTTTGTTGTTTGTTGTTTGTTGTTTGTTGTTTATCGTTGTTCAAAAACCATAAACAACAAACCATAAACTTTTAATTATTGTTTTTTGGCAATTTGGGCCATTAGCTCGGCTTCGGCAACGAGTTTTCCGTTGGCGTAGGCATTGGCTTGCATGTGACAAATTCCTCTTCTGATTGGGGTAATCAAATCACATTTGAAAGTCAAGGTGTCTCCCGGCAATACTTTATGCTTGAATTTGACATTGTCAATTTTCATGAAATAAGTCAAATAATTTTCCGGGTCTGGAACGGTGCTCAATACCAATATTCCTCCGGTTTGCGCCATCGCTTCGACGATGATGACACCCGGCATTACCGGAGCTCCAGGGAAATGCCCCACAAAGAAACCTTCGTTCATCGTCACGTTTTTCAAGCCCACAATATGGCTGTCGGACATTTCGATGATTCGGTCAATGAACAAAAATGGAGGTCTGTGTGGCAAAACCGACATAATTTTGTGAATGTCCATCAAGGGTTCTTGGTTCAAATCGTAAACAGGAACATAATTTCTTTGTTCGATTTTGATGATTTTGGCCATTTTTTTGGCAAACTGCGTATTGACGAAATGTCCCGGTTTGTTGGCAATCACTTTTCCTTGAATTCTGGTTCCAATCAAGGATAAATCCCCCACAACATCCAATAATTTGTGTCTTGCGGCTTCATTTGGATAATGCAAAGTTAGATTATCCAGGATACCGTTGGGTTTCACGGTTATTTCGTCTTTTCCGAAAGCTGTTTTAAGGCTGTTCATTGTTTTTTCGGAAATCTCTTTATCAACATATACGATGGCGTTGTTCAAATCACCTCCTTTTATCAAACCGTTATCCAACAGGGATTCCAGTTCGTGCAAGAAACTGAAGGTTCTGGATTGGGCGATTTCCGTTTTGAATTCGGCAATGTTTTTCATTGAGGCATTTTGTGTTCCCAACACTTTGGTGCCAAAATCAACCATCGCGGTCACGCTGTAGCTATCGCTTGGCATCACCATGATTTCGCTTCCGGTTTCCTCGTCCGTAAAGGAAATAACTTCTTTTACCACATACACCTTTCTTTTGGCATCTTGTTCCAAAATACCCACTTTTTCGATTGCCTCCACAAAATATTTGGATGAACCATCCAAAATAGGAAGTTCCGAAGCGTCCAATTCAATGATAACATTGTCTAAATCGCAACCCACCAATGCGGCCAAAACGTGTTCCGGCGTTTGAATTTTGACACCCAGTTTTTCCAAGTTGGTACCTCTTTGGGTATTTACCACGTAATTTGCATCAGCTTCAATAACGGGATGTCCTTCTAGATCAAGCCTAACGAAAGTAAAACCATTATTGATTGGTGCGGGTTTGAAAGTCATTTTAACTTCTTTTCCCGTGTGTAATCCAACTCCAGTCAGTGAAATTTCTGTATTGATGGTTTTCTGTTTAACCATTGTTTTCTTTTTTTTGGTTTAATATTTCTTTTTTTAATTCTTCTATTTCTGTAACAATTTTGGGCAAATTCTTGAAATGGACATACGATTTGCTAAAATCGTTGTATCCGAACGAAGGCGTTCCCTGCAAGACTTCGTCGTCTTTGATGTTGCGGGCAACACCTGATTGTGCCTGTATCTTGACATTGTTGCCCAATGTCAAATGTCCCACAATTCCCACTTGGCCGCCAATCATTCCGCTACTGCCAATTTTTGTGGAACCGGCAATTCCGGTTTGGGCAGCAATTACGGTGTTTTCTCCAATTTCCACGTTATGGCCCACCTGAATTTGGTTGTCCAACTTCACTCCTTTTCGTATGATGGTAGAGCCCATCGTGGCCCTGTCTATCGTGGTGTTGGCTCCAATTTCCACATCGTCTTCGATAACGACATTTCCTATTTGGGGAATCTTGGAAAATGTTCCGTCAGCATTTGGCGCAAAGCCAAAACCGTCTGCACCGATAACCACTCCGGAATGAATCGTGCAATTGTTGCCAATCACGGTTTCCGAATACACTCTTGCGCCGGCAAAAATAGTGACATTATTTCCTATAACGGCACTGTCTCCAACGAAACTATTGGGATAAATCTTCACGTTTTCGCCCAAAACCACGTTTTCGCCAATGTAGCAAAAACTTCCCAAATACAAATTGGCACCATATTTCACGCTTTCAGGAAGCACTGAAGGCTGTTCAATTCCTGATTTGTTTGCTTTTTTGGCTTGATCGTAAAATTCCAATAATTTGGTAAAAGACAAATAAGCATCTTCCACTTTTATCAATGTTGTAGTCAATTCACCTTCAGGAACAAAAGTGGTATTTACTATGGTTATTGTGGCTTGGGTGGTGTAAATATAAGGCAAGTATTTTGGGTTTGCCAAAAAACTAATGGAACCTTCGGAACCTTCTTCTATCTTGGATAATTTATAAACCTCGGCTTTAGGATTTCCAACTACTTCTCCTCCCAAAACGCCCGCTATTTGTTCTGCTGTAAATTTCATCTTATTGGATTGTATTTTTCATAGGAATAAGATGGAACTCTCTATAAAAGGTGCTGCTTGCATTCAAAAAAAATGTGCTGGTTTGTTTCATCCCGACAAAAATATAAAAAATAGATTTTAAATGTTGGTTTTTATACAAGTTGTTTTGGAAAACATATATAATATTTGACCACCGATTTCGATAACGACTTCAAACTCAATTGGTCAGAGGCATCCACCACATCTTCAATTGTTTTGTCTTTTTTCAAAATTCGTATGGGTTCGGCCTCCTTGCTGTAGGCTTGATTTTTAATTTTGCCCTTGAAAATAAAATAATTGGCTTCGCCCAAACTGATGTTGTTTGTTGAGGCAAAACGTTCTTTGAGCCCCTGCAATTCTTCCGATGAAGGTTTTTCCTCGGTTAGTTTTATTTTCAGCAAATCGCGGTTGATAATCATTTTGCTCAAGGAAGACAAGATGAAATCATCCTGTTTTTGCCAAGATTTAAGGGCGCTGACAATGTCAAAATCATCCAATTGCGAGAACAAATCCAAGGTTTCGTCGTCAAAAGTTTCCATCGTGATCTTGTTTTGCATAAAGAACAGCAAGGCTTCGCTACAAGGCAAAATGATTCCTTTTTGGGTCAATTCCTTGGCGCGTTTCAGGGCTTTGGTCAGTATCAACTCGGCCACCAAACTGGTTTTGTGCAAATAGGCTTGCCAATACATCAATCGTCTGGACATCAGGAATTTCTCCACCGAATAGATTCCTTTTTCTTCGATGACCAAAACATCGTCCACCACGTTCATCATTTGTATCAATCGTTCGGAATTGACGTTTCCTTCGGCCACGCCCGAATAAAAACTGTCGCGTTTCAGGTAATCCATCCTGTCCATATCGAGCTGGCTCGAAACGAGTTGCAACATAAATTTCCTGTGGTATTCACCCTTGAAAACCTGGATGGCCAAAGCCAGTTTCCCGTCAAATTCGACGTTTAACCGATTCATGAACAAGAGCGAGATGGCTTCGTGATGCACGTCTTCGACAATGCTGCTTTCCATGGCGTGCGAAAATGGGCCGTGACCGATATCGTGCAACAAAATGGCAATGTACAAGGCATTTTCTTCTTCCGGAGAAATGGAAACCCCCTTGAAACGAAGCACGTCAACGGCTTTTTGCATGATGTGCATGCAACCCAGGGCGTGATGAAAACGGGTATGGTGCGCACCGGGATACACCAAATACGACATTCCCATTTGGGAAATGCGTCGCAATCGCTGAAAGTAAGGATGCTGGACTAGATCGTAAATTAAGGCGTTGGGAATGGTAATAAACCCGTAAATGGGGTCATTGAATATTTTTAGCTTGTTGATTTCGCTCACTCTTCTTTGTTTTGGGTAACAAATATAAGGAAAGCAGCAATTTTATCAATAATAAATATCCAAAATGATGTTCGCTTTCGAGTTGTCGATTATTTTTTGAATCCTGTCGTAGTAGATTTCGTTGACCATCGGGCAGCCCAAACTGTGGCAAATGGGCCTGTTTTGTTCCTCATAAGGAACTTGTTCGAACTTGTGCAAGACGATGCTTCTGGCCAAAGCATTGCTGTTGGTTGGATCCAATCCGTGGAGTTTGTAGGCTTTGCCATATTTTCCAACATAATTTTGTCCCACGGCATATTTGCCTAATGCGGTACAAAACGAACTGTCCTTGTTGCTGAATTTCAGTTCCGGTTTGTTGT
>JAGNPF010000111.1 GCA_017989775.1 Flavobacterium sp. | reverse complement strand
GTTGTAATATCCTCCAGCGTTATTCTTGATTTCGGGAACACTTGGGTCCATTTTTGCCAGCACTTCTTCAATGGTCAGATTCTCCAAAGGAGTTCCCGCAATGGCTTTGTTCAAGTTGTTGGTGTATGTCAAATAATGTTTGGAATAATGCATTTCCATGGTTAATGCGGCGATGTTGGGTACCAAGGCATCGTAATTGTAAGGCAGTTTTTCCAGTTGAAAGGATCCTTCGTCCGCCTTTACGTCATCGGGCATTCCCATGGTCACTTTTTCTTGTGCCGTGGGTAGGGGAACTTCGACAACTTCGGTGTATTTTTTTTTGTTACAGGAAAATAAAACGGTTGCCAACATTAAACTCAATACCAGTAAACGTATGTTTTTCATGACTACAATTGTTTTTTTATGATGGAATTTATGATTTCTATGTATTGTTCTTTGGCCTCTTCAATGGATAAATGGCTGATTTGAATCCAGGCATTGGTTTTGAAGGCATTTCTTAAGTCGGAATTCTCGGAATGATTGTAGTTTAGCGTTCCAAATGTGGCCTGTTTGTAAAAGGCGTATAGGCGTAGCTGGACATCTTGGGGCAGGGATGCCTGTGTCATATTCGAAGCTAAGTCCACAGCTTCTTGAAAGCGTGTATCTAAATCTTTTTCGTTCATCAAGATTTTGTCGCAATGATGGTTTTGCCACCAATTGCTTTTTGGTTAAGTACAACATTAATCGGGGTCCCAAGAGGCAAAAAAACGTCAACTCTTGATCCGAATTTTATAAAACCGGCATCTTCGCATTGCACGACCTGGGTTCCTTCTTGGGCATAATTGACAATTCTTCTTGCCAAAGCTCCCGCAATTTGGCGGTAAAGCACTTCTCCAAAAGTCTTGTTTTCGATGACAATGGTCGTTCTTTCGTTTTCTTCGCTAGCTTTTGGATGCCAGGCCACCAAGAATTTACCCGGATGGTATTTGCTGAATTTCACTAGGCCACCCAGTCCATAACGTGTGACGTGTACATTTATTGGCGACATGAAGATGGAAACTTGAATGCGTTTGTCCTTGAAATATTCGCCTTCGTACACTTCTTCGATTACGACCACTTTTCCATCCACGGGAGACAAAATTTGGTTTTCGTCGAGAACATAGTTGCGTTTTGGATTTCTGAAAAATTGCAAAATGATGATCAGCAACACGAATGCCGCTATTTGGATGGACATTTTAATCCAGTTGGTATCAATGAATTTGTCGGACAATAAAAGCACTGAGGCAGTGAAAACTGTACCTATTAAAATTGATTGAGCTCCTTCTTTATGAAACATAGTTTAGAATTTGGTAAAATAAAAATATTATTGGTGCCACAAAGATAACACTATCTAGACGATCTAGGATGCCTCCATGACCAGGCATGAAAGAACCGCTGTCTTTTACTCCGGCGATGCGCTTGAATTTGGATTCGATTAAATCTCCAATGGTTCCCATAATTCCCACAATAACAGCGATTGAAGTCCAAATCAAGATGGATTTTTCGCTGAATTCCGGTTTGGCCCTAATGTAGTATTTGGATATTAAATAGCCTGCCAAAACGGCAAAAACGATGCCGCCAAAGAAACCTTCCATAGTTTTTTTGGGTGATATTTTTTCGAATAATTTGTTTTTGCCTATCGATTTTCCCACAATGTAGGCAAAGGTGTCATTGGTCCAAATCAAGATGAACAAGCCGATTATGATTTTTGGATTGTAATCGTTTATCCCGAATGAAATTTTGGTGATAAAAACAAAAGGCAAAATGATATATCCCAATAAATACAGGTATTTTGACGAAGTGCTTATTTTTTGGATGTTGTCATAAAACAAGAAAAGGATGCACTTTATGGAAACCACCAATGTGATGACCAATAAAACAATATTGAGTTGCTCGATGTTTATGGCAATTTCCAGATTGGTGTTGAAGGCTTGGTTGATCGTGTCCTCGGTAATGTTGTTGTAATGGCTTACCAAGGTTACTGCGGCATACAAAATAATCCCGAAAAGCATGGGGAATATTTTGTTTACTTGGATCAAATTGCAAAATTCATAAACGGCTATTAGGAGAAACAGCCCAAATAATGCAAAAAAACTTTCAGTGGAAAACAGTATTGAAGACAGTAATAAAATTACATAAACAGCACCAGATATAGATCTCTTGAGTGTTTCATTCATATTACAGGTCTTCTAAAAGCAATAAATACAAATTTTTTGCCGTGCTTCCATATTGCGTGAAATCTTCTTCTGCCGCTTTTTCAAAATATTTCATGGCAGTAATGTTTGTGGGATAATCTTTTACGTATTTCTTTTTTATGACACTGAGTCCGTCACTTTTGGTGCCAATAATTTGGCTGGTGGTGGCAATGATGACAATGTTGACTGGCAATTCGTTTGGTTTGCGTTGCTTGATTTGCTTGGACGAAAACAAGATGGAACCTTCGTCGGCAATCAGGTTTTCGCAACCGGCCAAAAGGAAAGCGGGATTTGCGGGTTTGTCAAAAGCGATTTTGTTTTCTTCGAGCAAGCCAAAAAGTTCCGGCTCATAACACAGGGCTTCGCTCTCGAACCAATCGTTTTCTTCCAAGATGTGTTCCAGATGGTCTTTGACTTCGGTATCGTTTTCGCAGTATAGAAATTTACCACCGTTTTTTTTGAAATTGTAAACAAATTGCTCCTCCAAGGGCGCATCGTTTTCTGGCGAGAACTTGCTGTGCTCATTATGTTTCCCTTCGTCTGAAGCGGGGGTGTTTGAACCAAAAAATTTTCTAAAAAGACTCATATTTCTTTATGCTACTTAAAATATCGTTTGAAAACGTCCAAAGATAAAAAAATCTTAATTCAAAAGTAGCTTTTGAATTAAGATTTTGAAATAATATATGGTTTTGCCTATTAGGAGACTACTTCTTCCAAATTGGCGTCAAAGGTTCTTTTTCCGAAAATGGCTTCCAAGTCGTCTTTGAAAATCACTTCTTTTTCTATTAAGATGTCTGCCAATTGATTCAATTTGTCTTTGTTAGCTTCCAGTATTTGGATGGCTCTTTCGTATTGGCCTTCTATCAAGGACGAAATTTCGGCATCAATTACTTTTGCAGTTTCATCAGAATACGGTTTTGAAAAACTGTATTCACTTTGTCCGCTTGAATCATAATAAGTAACATTTCCTATCTTGTCGTTCAATCCATAGATGGTCACCATAGCACGGGCCTGACGTGTCACTTTTTCCAAATCGCTGAGTGCTCCAGTCGAAATTTTGTCGAAAGTTACTTTTTCTGCGGCTCTTCCGCCCATAGTGGCACACATTTCGTCCAGCATTTGGTCGGTTCTCACGATTTGTCTTTCTTCCGGAAGGTACCAGGCAGCTCCCAAACTTTGTCCACGAGGAACAATGGTTACTTTGATAAGCGGTGCAGCGTGTTCTAGCATCCAACTTACTGTTGCGTGACCCGCTTCGTGAATGGCGATGGCTTTCTTTTCTTCGGGAGTGATGATTTTGTTTTTCTTTTCTAAACCACCAATGATTCTATCGACAGCATCCAAGAAATCTTGCTTATCTACTGCCGTTTTATTGTTTCTGGCAGCAATCAAAGCCGCTTCGTTACAAACATTGGCAATATCGGCACCGGAGAATCCCGGGGTTTGTTTGGCAAGGAAATCCAAGTCCAATCCTTCCACTTTTTTGATGGGAGCCAAGTGTACTTGGAATATTTCGGCGCGTTCGCGAATGTCCGGCAAGTCCACAAAAATTTGTCTGTCAAAACGACCCGCACGCATCAAGGCTTTGTCCAAGACATCGGCTCGGTTGGTGGCTGCCAAAACAATCACGTTCGAATTGGTTCCAAAACCATCCATTTCGGTGAGCAATTGGTTCAAGGTGTTTTCGCGTTCGTCGTTTCCGCCCGACATGTTGTTTTTTCCTCTGGCTCTACCCACGGCATCAATTTCGTCGATGAAAATGATGGCAGGAGATTTTTCTTTGGCTTGTTTGAACAAATCACGTACACGAGAGGCTCCAACACCCACAAACATTTCCACGAAATCGGAACCCGACAAGGAGAAGAATGGTACTTGGGCTTCGCCTGCAACGGCTTTGGCCAACAATGTTTTACCCGTTCCCGGAGGACCTACAAGCAGGGCTCCTTTCGGGATTTTTCCACCCAGATTGGTGTATTTCTCGGGGTTTTTCAAGAATTCAACGATTTCCTGTATTTCTTCTTTGGCACCTTCCAGTCCGGCAACATCCTTGAATGAAGTTTTGATGTCTGTTTTTTCGTCAAAAAGCTTGGCTTTCGATTTTCCTATGTTGAAAATCTGTCCACCGCCACCAGCACCACCAGACATTCTTCTCATAATGAATATCCAAATAGCAACAAGAGCAATTAATGGCAATAGACTAATGAAGATTTCACTCCAGTTGCTGCTTTCCTGAAAATCATAATCGACTAATTTCTTTTCGGTTTTGGCAAGGTCTAATCTTTTTTCAAAATTCCCCACGTCACCAATTATAAAGGTGTAATGAGGGCCTTTGTTTGGTTGGTCAAAAACGTCTTTGGACACTTTTTTGTTGGCCTTGTCTTGTAATGCTGCTTTGCTAAGGTATATTTCAGCTACTTTTTTGTTTCGTATGATGACCCTTTCGATTTGTCCTTTTTCAAGAAAACTGTTGAAATCTGATGATTTCATTTGGGCAGGTTCTTGAAAACTAGATCCTCCGGTTATGTAACTTATGAACAAGAAAATCAATAGTATTGCGGTATAAACTAACCAAGGACTTACTTTAAATTTATTCGAATTTGGATTGTTATCTTTAGCCATTACAGATATATTTCTTTAGTATTTATTTTGGATTGTCGTGATTTTGGCATCACCCCAAAGACTTTCAATGTTGTAGTATTCGCGAATGTGTTTTTGGAAAACATGTACCACGATGTTTACGTAGTCCATAAGTACCCATTCCGCATTGTCGGTTCCCTCAACATGCCAAGGCTTGTCTTTTAATTCTTTTGAAACTGTTTTTTGGATGGAGTTAACGATGGCGTTAACCTGGGTGTTTGAATTTCCGTTGCAGACGATGAAATAGTCGCAAACCGCGGTGTCTATTTCTCTTAAATCAAGAATGTCGATATCATTCCCTTTTACTTCTTCTATTCCCTTGATGATGTTTGCCAACAGCACATCATTATTTATCGTTTTTTTAGCCATGAATTATTTTTAATATAAGTTTGTAAAGTTACCATTTTTTGTGATTATTTTTGAACCTTAACAAAATATTAAATTTCTGTTTCACAAATAATTTCGCATGAAGCTAATCAAACTCGATGCCATAGATTCCACAAATGAATTCCTGAAAGGATTCTCTAATAGTCCGATGATCGAAAATTTCACGGTAGTCACTGCCGAAACCCAGACGAAAGGCAAAGGGCAAATGGGGGCTGTTTGGGTTTCTGAATATGGTAAAAATCTGATAATGAGTATTTTGGTTAAAGATTTCTTGTTTGACAACAGCCTGTTGTTTGATCTGAATATCGTCACGGCGGTTTCGGTAATCCAGGCTTTGGAACTATTCGATATTCCCCAATTGAGCATTAAATGGCCAAACGACATTATGTCATACAATAAAAAGATAGGTGGTGTTTTGATAGAAAACAGCCTGAAAAGCGATGGAGCCATTGTGTCGATCGTGGGGTTGGGATTGAATGTCAATCAAACCGATTTTGAACTTTTGCCCAAAGCGTCATCCTTGGCAGCCATTTGCCAAACTACTTTTGACAAAG
>JAGNPF010000110.1 GCA_017989775.1 Flavobacterium sp. | reverse complement strand
TGACATTTTTTAGAAAATAGAATAAAGAATAAAGAGAAGAGACTTTAATCTTTGAGTTTGAAAATTTAATTTCTGCAAAGATAGGAACTGTGTATTTGACTTCTCTATTTTCTCTTCTCTATTTTCTTTATTCTTCTATCTTTGCTCTTTATTCTTTTCTCTTTTTACTATGAGTTTTTTAGATATTGTTTTAGGTAGTTTGCTTGTTTTTGGTTTGTACAAAGGCATTAGAAACGGTCTTTTTGTGGAAGTCGCTTCCTTGCTTTCCTTGTTGTTGGGAATTTATTTTGCGGTGAAATTTTCGATATTGACGGCAGAAATTATTTCGGGATTCGTGCATTGGAACCCCAAAACCATTCAGGTAACGGCTTTTATTTTGACCTTTATCTTGATTGTGGTCGGTATATCGTTATTGGCCAAATTCCTGACCGGAATAGCCGATTTTGCTCAACTAGGTTGGATTAACAAACTGGGTGGAGGATTCTTCCGGGTTCTAAAAACAATTCTAATCGTGAGCATCTTTCTAAACCTTTTCGAAAAGATAAACTTCAACCACTTTTTTGCCAAAAAAGAAACATTGGACAACTCAACTTTTTATCGTCCCATCCAAAAAACTGCCGCGTTTATTTATCCTTCAATTGAAAAATGGTATGATAACGTGAAGCACGAGGTTAAACGTTAGAAGCTGGGAGTTATCGATATTTTACTAAAAACTGCGACTGAAAACTAATTTTTAACTTCCTTAATCGCCGTTTTCTCGATCCAACCTTCGGTTCCATCGGTCAACTGGATTTTTTTCCAGTTTTCCAAAGCTTCCAAGACAAAAACCTTGGTTCCTTCGTGCAGTGTAAAAACGGTATTGCTGGCTTTTTGAGGCTCGCTGTGCACCTCTGCAATTTCGACAAAAACAATAGCCGGTTTTTCGTTTTCGTAATTGTTTTTCCCTGAAATTGCCGCTGAAACACTTATCAAAAGCAAAAAGAGCAAAACAAACATTCCAATAAAAAATATCCTTTTGGACAAGCTGATTTGCGAAAAATAATAGCCTATAAAAAACACCAAAAACAGTGTTGACAAGCCCACCGAAATCCAAGCCCAAGTATTGTAATGAAAGATGGAAGTAAAGTCTTGGACCATTTTTGAAAACCCCACCGCAGGAACCTCTTTTATCTCGTCGATTTGCATTTTGTTCGCAAATTTCAGGTTGTTGGCTATTTCGGCATCGTCTGGATTGAGAACTAATGCTTTTTCATAATTGTAAACGGCAGGCGCCACTTTGTTCAATTTGTAATAGCAATTTCCCAAATTAAAATACAATTCCGACGAATGCTGTTGGCTGGCCAAAACGCTTTCGTATTCCTTGATGGCTTCTTGGTATCTCCCTTTTTGGTACAAATAATTACCCCTGTCAAAGCCGCTTTGAGCAAAGAAAAACTGGGTGGTTAGCAGTACTATAAAAATTATCTTTTTCATTATTTATTTTTTTTGCCGCAAAGGCGCTAGGTCGCAAAGCCTTTTTCAATGCGTTTTTTGATCCTTTGTGGTTAATCAATTTGTTTTTCCAAATCCGAAATAATCTCGACCGCTTTGTCAAAATCCTGCTGGATGGTGGAACTCGAGGTCAATGCATACCGAGCCAATTCACAGCTTTCCGTCAGGTTGATGAAATCGATTATGGTTTGTGCATTGGCATTTTTGGAAGCCAACAATTGCTGGATGTTGCTTTTGCTCATATCCGATGTTTCGATGTGTAATTTGGCTTTCAAGAAATTGTGCATCGCTTTTTCCAATGCCACGTAAAATGCCTCTTTGTTGTTGATTTGTTTCTTGGCTTCTGATAAATATTTCTTGGCCAATCGGTTGTTCATTTTGATTCGGTTTCCAAAAACATCGCTGTCGATGGCGTCTTTTTTCTTTTTGAACAATACAATCAACGGAAGCATCAAAAACGGCAAAAACAACAATCCATAAAACAAATTCGACCCCAGAAAATCGTCTTCTTTCATAGAAGAAAGATTGGTTTTCAACTTAATAAACTTGAATTGTTCGTTGCTGGAAATGATGTTTTTGGCAGCACCGGGTGTCGTGGTTACTACTTGGTCATTGG
The DNA here is from genome assembly GCA_017989775.1 of Flavobacterium sp. GTDB lineage: Bacteria > Bacteroidota > Bacteroidia > Flavobacteriales > Flavobacteriaceae > Flavobacterium. The sequence goes on along the minus strand of JAGNPF010000110.1, from coordinate 3,695 downwards.
CCGAAGGACCATCCAAAACGTTGATCATTATTTCTGGCGAACTTATCGTTTTGTATTTTCTCGACCCCAAATCAAAATACGAAAACTGCATTGGTTTTATGGGGTAATTCCCTTTAAATTGTGGAATAATGGTGTACTTATCCGAAATTTTTCCAGACATTCCCGCCAAGGTGGTATTCACTTTTTCGTCGTGGACAGGATCGTACATTTCGAGTGAATTGGGAACCACAGGTTTTGGCAAATGGAACAATTTCATGTTTCCGCTTCCGGTCACGCTCACCACCAAATCCAGGCTTTCCCCGTTTTTCAAATTCGTTTTGGATGGTGTTACCCTAAAGTCAAATTTTCCCACGGCACCCGAAAAATCGGCTGGTTTTCCTGCCTCGGGAAGTGCTTTTACAGAAATTGTTTTGGCTCCGGCCGAAACTCTTTTGTTTCCATTGGTAACCACCACTCGCCCAAACATGTCCCTACGATTGGTAGGCAATTGCACGTCGATGTCCAACGACAAAGGCTCGATAACCAATTTGCCTGATTTTTGGGGATACAAAACCGTTTTCCTCAACACTACATAACGGTATTTTTCTCCTTTGAACATTCCTTCTTCTCCAACCAATTGTTTGATGTCGATGTTTTGGCTCCAAAAATCATTGTATTTGGGTTTGTCCAATTCCCTCCAGTTCGTGATACCGATATTGTAACTGAAATACAGTTTATACACCACCGTAATCGGTTCGTTGATGTAAGGGTTTGTTTTAGAAATGTCGGCAACCAAATAAAGATTGTCGTCGGCCGAAATTTGGGGCGCATCATCAGGGTTTCTGGCCTCTTGGACGGCATTGGTAACGTGTATTCTTATGGGTGAGGTTTTGTAAATCTGGCCGTTGTATTCGATAGTGGCCTGTTTGATGACCAAGTTTCCTTTTTGCTGTGGCAAAAGATAATAGGAATAGATTTTTTCGAAAGAACTTTTTCCGTTTATCCAAGATTGGCTGACCTGCTGGCTTGGTCCCGCAATAATCCTGAATCCTTCAAAAGACGGCTGGTTGAAGTTGTCGCCGTCCATGTTCATCACGAAATCGATGCGCAGTCTTTCGTTGAGTCCAAGCGTGGTTTTGCTCACTTTTGCCTCAAATTGCACTTGAGCCAAAAGCGATTGAAAACTTAATAATACTATAATTAAATACCTTTTCATTACTGGTGTAACTGTTTAATCGTTTCAGTGTTTAAAGTTCAAAATTGTTTAAGCAATGTGCTTGAACCAACTTTAAACTTTAAACCGTTTTAAAATCTTACCAATCTTTCTCCGTTTGTACTGGTTTCCCTTTAGCTTTTTGGGCATTCACCTTTTCTTGAATCTTCTTCTCTTCGTTGTTTACGGCATCCAAAAGATTTTCCAATCGTTGTTTTGAAATTCCGCCCGGCATTGGTTTGGGTTGTCCTTGGTCGCCCGGTTTGTTGTCTTTCTTGCCTTGGTCGTCTTTTTTGTCTTTGTCGCCGTCTTTCTTGTCTTCCTTTTTGTCTTGTTCTTTCTTGTCGTCTTTCTTGTCTTTCTTGTCGTCTTTTTTCTTGTCGTCTTTTTTGTCTTTCTTGTCGTCTCCTTTTGGCGGATTTTCTTTTAATTTTTGCTTGGCCAAAGCATAATTGTAACGCGTTTCTTCATCCGTAGGATTATTTCGCAAAGCATTTTTGTAGGCTTCCACGGCAGCAGAATAATTTTTTTCCTTCATGAAAACATTTCCCAAATTGTGATACAATTTATGTTTTTGAGGTCTTGATTTAATGTTTTCAATCGCTTTGCCATAAGCCAGTTTGGCCTCTGCCATTTGGTTTTGTCTGTAAATGGCATTTCCTAAATTATAAGCAGAAACTGTTCTTTTAGGAAATTTGGAATTCGAAATTCGATAATTGGCTTCGGCCTCGGCGAACTTCTTTTCGGAATATTCCTTGTTGGCTTTTGGCAAGGTTTTGTCCTTCTCTTGCGCCGAAACTGCAAAAGAAAGCATTAATAACATATATAAAATAAAATTCTTCATTATTTTTTTTCGTTAAATAAATTCAACTTTTCGACCCATTTTGTCTTTCTTTCCAACAGGAAAACATCTAAAAACAACAAGGCAAAAGCAAAACCCAAAAACCATTGGAATTGCGATTGAAAATCGGCCATTTGTGTCGATTCGAATTCGGTTTTCTGGATATTGTCGAGCGCATTTTTTACGTAATCCAGCACCGCTTTTGTATTGTTCCCATCGACATATCCGCCCTTTGTGGCTTTGGCAATGGTTGTCAAACCCTCTTTATTTAATTTCGTGATCACCACTTCATTGTTGGCGTCTCTTTTGAAACTTTCGACAACGCCATTTCGTCTTAGCGGAATGGTGCTTCCTTTTTCGGTGCCAACTCCAATGGTCATGATTTTCATCCCCAGTTTATTGGCTTCTTCCGCTGCGGCTTCGGCTCCTTCGGAATGGTCTTCCCCATCGGAAATCATGATCAATAATTTGCTGGTTTTGCTTTTTTCGTCAAAATAGGTTCCGGACAATCTTATGGCATCTTCCAATGAAGTTCCTTGTGAAGAAACAATATCGGTATTGGTGCTTTGCAAAAACATTTTGGCCACGCTGTAATCGGTCGTTATGGGCAACACGGGAAAAGCACTTCCGGCATAAGCCACGATTCCTATCCGGTCGCTACCCAATTGATTGATGATTTGCGAAACAATTTGCTTGCTTTTTTCCAATCGGCTGGGTGCCACATCTTCGGCGAGCATGCTTTTGGAAACGTCCATGGCAAAAACGATGTCAATCCCTTCTCTTTTCACGGTTTCCATCTTGGTTCCAATTTTTGGATTGACCAATCCCAAAATGATTCCAACCAACGCCAACAACATCACGACCAACTTCAAAACAGGCTTGAAAATCGATTTTTCGGGACTTAGTTTTTTGACCAATTCCAAGTCACCAAATTCGCGCTGTTTTTTTCTTTTCCAATATTGATTGTACAGAAAAAGCAGCACCAAAACGGGCACTATAAAAAGAAGGTATAAATATTTTGACTCGTCTAATTCCATTTTTCAGATTTCAGATTTCAGATTCCAGATTTCAGATTTCAGATTCTACTCTGAAATTCAAAATCTAACCTTGATGTTTTTAATATTTCTTAAATAAAACTTCTATAAACCGTGTTTCGCAATCCCACTTCCAACAAAATCAGGAATCCCGCAATCCACACGAAAGGCCTGAATTTTTCGTCGTAATCATAGAATTTCAATTCTTCGATTTCGGTGGTTTCCAGTTTGTTGATGGAAGCATAAATCTCGGCCAATTTGCTGTTGCTCGTTGCCCTGAAATATTTTCCGTCCGTTTTTCTGGCTATGTTTCTCAACAATTGTTCGTCGATTTCCACTTTCATCATTTGGAACAAAATCTGTCCGCTTGGCGAAAGTGCATACGGAGATTCTGCCATTCCGTTTGTTCCAATTGCAATGGTATATACTTTTATTCCGTATTGTTTGGCTATATCGGCTGCGGTTTCAGGTTCGATAAAACCGGCGTTATTCACCCCATCGGTCAATAAAATTATCAATTTGCTTTTGGCTTTGCTGTCTTTCAATCTATTTACGGCTGTCGCCAATCCCATTCCTATTCCTGTTCCGTCTTGCAAAACTTGGTCGTATTTTATGCCTTTTATGGCTT
>JAGNPF010000109.1 GCA_017989775.1 Flavobacterium sp. | reverse complement strand
GGCGTATGGAAAACAACTGATGGCGGACTTACCTGGACTAAGCAAACCACTGCTTTATTCAACAACCCTACCGACTCTTACACAAGTTTTGTTCATTTTTGGGATGCCTCAAATGGTGTTACAGGTGGAGATACCGAAAATGGCACTTTTGAAATTTACACAACTTCAAATGGAGGAAACAATTGGAACCGAGTTATTGGAGCAAACATTCCCTCTTCGCTAGTTGGAGAAATGGGTTATGTAGGCGTAACTTCAGTAGTAGGAAACATCTTTTGGTTTGGCACATCGGCGGGCAGAATTTTCAAATCTATTGATAAAGGATTAAGCTGGACTGTCACCCAAACGCCAAGCACTGATTTTAATTTAGGTCTCGATAGATTTACTTTTTCAGATGCAAATAATGGGCTATTTATGGATCATAACAATACAACCACTTTATACAAAACAACAGATGGTGGTAATAATTGGACTTCAATTACAACACCTGGTTTTTACAAAACCAACATTGCCTATATTCCGGGTACTTCAACAGTAATTGCCGGAGCTGCAGCAAACCCTTTTAGTTCTTCTTATAGCACAGATAACGGATCAACTTGGACAACCATAGACTCGGGAGTTTTTCACGGCACATTAGCTTTTTTGAATGATAGCTTTGGCTTTTCGGCCGGAATAAACACCAACGCAACGACCGGAGGGATTTCAAAATTTGCTGGATTACCATTAAAAACTCCTAGTTTTGAAGCTGACAAACAAATAGTCGCTTATCCAAATCCAACAAATGGAATTTTGAAAATAAACTCCAACAATTCCTTGATCAAGGAAGTTTCTGTTTATGATTTATTAGGAAAAGAAGTTTTCAATTCTAAATTCTCTCCTTTAAACAACGTGAATTTAGACCTAAATTCTCTTCAAGCAGGGAATTACATTTTAAAGACAACATCAGACAGCGGAAAAACAGAAACTACAAAGATTTTGAAAAACTAAACTATAGATTTCCAAAAGCAAAAAGTCCTTTTCAAATTTGAAAAGGACTTTTTTTATCATTTTATTTTAAAAAAGAACTCGTTATTTCATAAAAGAGTTTCGGATTTTCGGCGTGAAGCCAATGCCCAACATTTGGAATCGTTTCTATTCTGGAATCTGGAAAATGCTGTTGGATGTTTGGAAAATCATCGTCCAAAATATAATTCGAATTACCGCCGCGAACAAAAAGTGTCGGCTTGTTGAAAACAGAATTTTCTGGAAGCGGCTTTCCAATTTCGTCCATATTTTCATTGAAAACGGCCAAGTTAAATCGGAATGCCAATTGTCCCGGCTCTTGCCAATAGAGACTTTTCAGCAGGAATTGTCGGGTTCCAAAATCGGTGATGTATTTGGATACAATTTCTTCGACTTCGTTTCGGCTTGGTTTTTTGGAAAAATCGACCGCATTCAAAGCATCAAAAATAACTTGATGGTGGCGCGGATAAAATTTTGGACCAATATCGGCAACAATCAATTTTTCGACCATTTCGGAATGATTGGCTGCAAAAAGCATGGCCGTTTTTCCGCCCATCGAATGCCCGATGATGCTCACTTTTTCGAGATGATGCGCTTGGCAATAATCGAAAACATCTTGAGCCATTATTTCATAATTGAATTCATCCGAATGAAAACTCTTGCCGTGGTTACGCAAATCCAGCAAATGCACTTGAAAACCGTCGGCGGCAAATTGCGTTCCCATTGTTTTCCAATTGTCGGACATTCCTAAAAATCCGTGGATAATTAGCAGTGGTTTGCCTTCGCCTTCTATCTTTGAATAAATCATTTTAATATTTTTTAACCACAAATTCCACAAATTATCACAAATTTCAATTCGTGCAAATTAGTGGAATTCGTGTGTAACTTTTATTTTAATTTTTGCAAATACATATTCACCACATTGTCCAAACCTAAATAAAGTGCTTCGGCAATCAAGGCGTGACCAATGGAAACTTCCAATAATCCCGGGATATTTTGCTTAAAAAACTGAATGTTGTCCAGACTCAAATCGTGACCGGCATTGATTCCCAATCCCAATTCATTGGCCAAAACAGCCGATTTCACATAAGGATCAATTCCTTTTTCGTTGCCCAAACCGTATTGATGAGCAAAAGCTTCGGTATATAATTCGATTCTGTCGGTTCCGGTTTTTTTGGCACCTTCGATCATTTCTGGAATTGGGTCCACAAAAATCGAAGTTCGGATTCCGTTTCTTTGAAATTCTTGGATGACTTCCGACAAATACGACTGGTTTTTCAGGGTATCCCAACCAGCAGAAGAAGTAATCGCTCCAATGGCATCGGGCACTAAGGTTACTTGATCGGGTTTGCACTCCAACACCAAGTCGATAAAATTATGTTGCGGATTGCCTTCAATATTGTATTCGGTATAAACGATCGATTTCAGGTCGCGGGCATCTTGATAGCGAATGTGCCTTTCGTCCGGCCTTGGGTGAATGGTGATTCCTTGCCCTCCAAATTTCTGGATATCGGTGGCCACTTTCAACAAATCGGGAACATTTCCGCCTCGGGCATTTCGCAAAGTGGCTATTTTGTTAATATTTACACTTAACTTTGTCATTGGATTAATTTAAGAAGAATATTTTTTCGAACCTCAGGCTGCAAAAATACAAAGTTAAATTAGCTTGTAATTGCATAATTTTGATTATTTTGCGTCGAATATTTAATTGATCATGACTGAAATTGCAAACTATATTACCAATGATTTCAAAGCTATTGACAGCCAAGACAGTATCGCGGTGGTTCAGGAGTTTTTTGACGAATTGACTTTTTCCCATTTCCCCGTAATCGAGGAAGAAGTGTACATTGGCAGTATTGCTTCCGAGGATATTGAAACTTTTGACGGCTCCAAAAAAATATTCGATTACAAATTTTCGTTGGAAGGTTTTTTTGCCAGAAACAACATGGTTTGGCTTGAAGTTCTGGAGGTTTTTGCCAAAAATAACACCAATTTGGTTCCTGTTTTGGACGACAAAAACAAATATATTGGTTATTATGAAATTACCGACATCATCAAATTCTTTAGCGAAACCCCCTTTTTATTCGAATCGGGAAAAATTATTGTCATCAAAAAAAGACAGGAAGATTATTCGTTGAGCCAAATCACCCAAATCATTGAAAGCAACAATGGCAAAACACTTGGTTTATTCGTGTCTGGCACCGATGCGGAAAACATAGAAGTAACCATAAAAATAAATGCTGGCCCCATAAACGAAATCATCCAAACCTTTAGAAGGTATGATTACGAAATTGTATCCGACCATCACGAAGACAATTACATCAACACATTAAAGGAACGCTCCGATTATTTGGACAAATACCTCAATATCTAAAAAAACAAACTTGATGAAAGTAGCCATTTACGGGAAATACTATCTAAATAGCACAGAACCGATTATAAATGACATTTTTGTGTTTTTCAGCAACAATAATGTAGAAATGATTATCGAGTCTACGTTTTTGGGAATTTTACACGAAAAAAAAATCATCCAAAACCAATACAAGACTTTTTCTTCCCACAAGGAATTGGACAGCAGTTTTGACATGCTCATCAGCATTGGCGGTGACGGAACCATTTTGAGAGCCGCGGCCTTGGTTGGAAATTCCGGCGTTCCCATTTTAGGAATAAATGCGGGAAGATTAGGATTTCTTGCAACGGTTCAAAAAGAAAATATCTCCGAATTCATGCAATTCATCATCGACAAGAAATACACTTTGTCCAAAAGGACTTTGTTGAGTTTGTCCACCACTCCGACCAACGAATCGATTGCCGAAATAAATTTCGCTATGAACGAGATTTCCGTTAGCCGAAAAGACACCACCTCGATGATCACGATAGAAACCTATTTGAACAACGAATTTTTAAATTCCTATTGGGCAGACGGTTTAATTATCTCCACCCCAACCGGTTCCACCGGCTATTCGATGAGTTGCGGTGGTCCAATCCTGACTCCCGATGTGAGAAGTTTTGTCATCACGCCTATTGCACCACACAATCTCAATGCCCGTCCACTAGTCATTCCCGACGAAACAGAAATCAGGTTGAAAGTTTCCGGAAGGGAAGAGAACTATTTAGTTTCGTTGGATTCCAGAACCACCTCCGTGAAAAACGAAACCATATTGATTATTAAAAAGAATGCTTTTGAAATTAACATGGTGGAAATTCCACAAGAAACGTTCCTAAAAACACTTCGGACAAAATTATTTTGGGGAGAAGACCGAAGAAATTAAATCATTTTTGACCTCCACCATACGAATACACTTATTTTTCCCGTTTAAGTATTTTCGAATCAATAATTTACTTCGTTTGGGTGTCAATTTTTTAATAAAAAGCACATTTAATCCAATGCGTATTGATTCGTGTCGATAATTATTATATTTGCACGCAATTTTTTAATTAAATGTACAGACCATTCATCTTCTTTTTTTTGCTGTTTTTTTGCAAAACGAATGCCCAAATCCACGAGATTGGCGTGTTTTTGGGCGGAAGCAACTATGTGGGAGACGTAGGACTTACCACATATATAGCGCCCAACGAACCCGCCTTTGGAATACTCTATAAATGGAACAAAAGTCCCAGACATTCCTACCGTTTTTCGTACTCGCAATCGAAAATCTCGGCAAATGACCTTGATTCGAAAGAAGCTGGCAGAAATCAAAGAGGATATCGTTTTGAAAATAGTATAAAAGAAGTATCTTTAGGCCTTGAATTCAACTTTTTTGACTTTAATTTACACGAAACCAAAAGAAAAATCACTCCTTACGTACATTCCGGATTAAGCTATTTCAGGTATGACGAACTATACGTATCATCGGGAGAAACATTCAAGGATTCAGGTGCGGGTTCGTTTGCCATACCAATGACAGTGGGTCTAAAATCAAATGTGTCGCCCCGAATCGTTTTGGGTTTGGAAGTCGGAGCAAGATACACCTTGACCGACAATTTGGACGGCAGCAATCCAAAGGATGGAAATTTGTTGCAATTTGGAAATATAAACAATAATGATTGGTACGTTTTTTCAGGACTAACGCTAACTTACACCTTTGGCGAAAAACCCTGTTATTGTGCAGAATAAAAAATGAATTTACTAGATAAAATAGACAAAACGAATTTACCCAAACATCTAGCCATCATTATGGACGGCAACGGGCGTTGGGCAAAAAAACAAGGACTTCTTAGAACCTTGGGGCACGAAAGCGGCACGAAATCCGTAAAAGAGAACATAAAAACTTGTGCCAAATTAGGCATAGAATTTCTCACCTTGTACGCGTTCTCGACCGAAAACTGGAACAGGCCCAAAATAGAGGTCGAAACCTTGATGAAAATCTTGATAAAAGCCCTTAAAAAAGAACTCAAGACTCTTCAAGACAACAACATCAAGCTAAATGCCATAGGCAATTTGGACCAATTGCCGAAATCAGCCCAAAAAGAACTTCTGGATGTCATCGACAAGACCAAAGGCAACACCCGCATGACATTGACACTGGCGTTGAGTTACGGCTCCAGGGAGGAAATCGTGAATGCTGTAAGAAACATAAGCGATAAAGTTAAAAATAATATAATTTCAATAGACTCTATTGACGATTCAATTATAAATGAGCATCTTTACACGCAAAATTTACCAGAGGTAGATTTATTAATACGAACAAGTGGAGAGCATAGAATAAGTAATTTTTTGCTATGGCAAATTGCCTATGCAGAGTTGTATTTTACTGACATATTATGGCCAGACTTTAAAGAACAAGATTTGTATGAGGCTATCATTAGTTATCAAAAAAGAGAGCGTAGATTCGGAAAAACAAGTGAACAAATTAAATAATTTTTTAGTGTTACAAAAAAGCATA
>JAGNPF010000108.1 GCA_017989775.1 Flavobacterium sp. | reverse complement strand
GAATTTCAAACTCGAACGGTCGTTCAAGACCCAATTATCCTCCAGAAACAAGGCCGAATAGAACGTTTTTACGTCTGGCCAAGTGTACATGAACATCAATTTTTCGTTGGAATCCGCTGGATACATCGTCATTTCGGCAACGGAGCGATTGTAAAATGAATTCAAGTCGGCCATAAAATGATGGTTTTCAAAAACTCCTTTCAGCTTGGAATAAAATCCAAAAGTATCGCTCCAACCCGGCATGTCCATGTGAATGGGAACCGAAGGCCGCTTGGTGTCATCCATTTTGTGGGTGACGGTATTGTAGTAAATCTTGGTTTCCCAGTTCGTGATTTGGGAAGATTTCGGAACATATTCAAATTTCAGGGAAGTAATCAAGGCTTCGGCCAAGGAAACATCCATCGGCAAGGCTGGATAGCCCACATCGGTGGCTTTATCGTAAATTATCGAACCTTCAAGCAATTTATTTTCGGCCAAAGAAATACCGGAAGTTGCCGAAACATTGAATTTCCGGAACTGCGAAAACAACACTTCCTGCCCATTTCCATCGGTGTAATTCTCGGCATCCCGAAACATGAAATCCGTGTCGATGTAAAACGATTTATCGGTATAATTTACGGCCGAACCCATAATTTTTTGCTGGCTGTTGGTTTCAAAACCTGCATTTATGGAAGCGTCCCAACCCAAATCCGAAAATCCGCTGCGGTTTCTTTGCAAATCGATCGAACCACCAATGGTGGCACCGTGACAACTGCCCTGTTGCCCCGATTTTATGGTCGCTTCTGACAAATTGGAAACCTCGACATAAGAAGTTATCGGGTCCATTTTATCGGTGCAAGCACCAAAAACCCGCATTCCGTCGATGGTGACCAAGGTTCTTTCGGTGGTCATACTGTTAATCATTGGTTCCCAAGCATAACTGCCGCGCCTGATCATGTCCACTTTGGTGGATTGCTGCAAATATTCGTCAATGGTTGCCAATGGTTTGGCTTGTTTTTGATACAATTGTGCTTTCTTGCCAATGACAATCACTTCCTTTAAATCTTTTGGAGGAATGGTGTCGGCGGGTTTTTCTTGCGCAACCATCACGGTTGGAACAAGAAAACACAAGCCCATAAAAAGTATAAAGTTTTTCATTGTTAAAATTGTAAAAAATGATTATCCGCCATGCAAACCAAAAAGTCTATTCTGTTTTTAAACCATTAAGAGACATTAAGAAAATTAAGTTCTTACCTTAATGAATCTTGACACCTTAATGGTTTTAAGAGAAAAAATGTTTTTTTATAAACCAACAAAAATTCGGATTGGTATTCATGACGGATAGTCAAATTGTAAAATCATCTTTGCCAAAGCATCTCCCTTGGCAAAGATGATCGTAAATTAAAACTCTATTTCGAAGTAAATACTGCTTGCCGGAACAGCATCGGTGATGGTTTCGCCTTTCAAGACAGTTCCCGAAGCATTCACCAATTGCAGGTTGATTTTCCACAAACCCGTCATGGTCAACGACAATTTTCCGTTGTATAGATCACCAGCAGTTGTTTGCGTCAAGTCCACATTGTTGGGAGAACTGTGATTGCCCATGCTCGGCATTCTTGGATCGATTTTCAATTTGTAGTTGTCCACAACCGGAAAAGTCATCATGTCCTGCATTTTCCAAACACCGGCAACCATATCGTTGATTCCCACTTTTGGATGATGTGGATCCACAAAAGCGGCGATGTATTTCACGCCATCGGAACCCGTAAAAGTGGTCACTCTTTGTTTTGCCGAAGCGGGAACATCAATAACGGACGTCACGGTATAGGCCGTGCCGTTGATGGTGTAATCTATTTTCAAATCCCAATATTCCGTGGCGTTTTGTGCCATTTGGAAAACGATGTATCCTTCATAAACCGAACCTTCGGCAGATACTTTCGTCACCGGCGATTTTGGACAAGAATGGTTCATCATCGTCATGTGCATCACGGGCATCCAGGAAACGGTGGCATTGGTTATGTATTGATTGCTGGTTTTGTCCTTGATTTTCAAAGCGATTTCGTTGAAACCTTGTTCCAATCCTCCCATGTGTTTGTACAATTCTATGGTGTGGGTCGTGTTGGAGATTTCTTTAAACTTGGTCAATCCTGCTAATTCGTCAACTGGCGCATCGTCATTGTCTGAAGTACATGCAGCAAAAAGGGTTACTAAAACCAATGGTAGTATTCTTAAAAATTTCATTTTATATTTTTTTAAATTTTGATAATAAAAGACCCATCGATAGTATCACCATCGAATAATGTCATTGTAAAAACTTGAAAAATTATGAAATGAAAATAGGCGGACGAAATACCGAAGCAGTATTCAAATGAAAATACAGGTCGGAATAGTTGCTGTTTGTTTTTTGTGTTTCGAAAAAATAAAGGGGAGTAATTTTGAAAGATTTGATTTCTTCTAAGAACAAGACTTCAAATTGTTGTGAAGCCATTTTTTTGTCGGAAGAGATTGGGGCTTCCGTTTCGGAAGTTTTGGCAAGCTCTTTCATCAGATGACATTTACCGTTACATTCCATTTTTGGCTTGGCTTTGTTTTCGCAAAGCACGGTTGAAATGTACTCATAATTAACGACATAGTCCACAACCGGAAGTACCGGTTTCAGCAACATGAACAACGCTATTAGGAATATTATCTTTTTCACGATGCAAATATAGGTTATCAATTAAAATTATTTTTATGATTCGGGTCATATTTTTTTTAACTTTATGCGATTTAAATTTGTGGCCATAAGTTGTATTTGCCCCGTAAATTACAGAAAAATACATGAAATCACCCAACATCAATTATGCAAATAGACATAGATTTACTTTATTCTTGGGGCGCCGTTGCCAAAAAATACAAGAAAAACGAAACTATTTTTGATGAAGATGAAGTAGCCAATTTTTATTACCAAATCCTGGATGGAAGTGTCCGTTTGTACAATTCGAATGAGGAGGGCAAAGAATTTACCCAAGGCATTTTTTGCAAAGGAGACGGTTTTGGCGAGCCACCCTTGTTTATCAACGAGACTTATCCGTCGAAAGCCGTGACGATTCAGGACAGCACCATCATAAAATTATCCAAGGACAAGTTTTTCAAAATTCTGGATGAATATCCATCAATCCAGAAATTCTTCTTGATTTTGATGGCCCAAAAAATTCATTCGAAATCAAAAACTTCGAAAGAAATCATCAACCAAAAACCCGAGTTCCGGATTGTCGCTTTCTTGAATTCGTACAAGAAAAAATCAGGATGCACCAATGAAAGAATCTTGGTTCCGTACACCCGTCAAGAAATTGCCAATTATACCGGGTTGAGGGTGGAAACGGTTATTCGGGTTTTTGCGCAAATGAACAAAAACAATAAAGTGGAAATCATCAATCACAAAATATATTATTAATGTTGAAGATTAAATTTTGGTTAAAAATTTCGTTGTTGAACCTTTGTATCGTTGCGGCTCTTGGAGTTTTGATGCGTTACAAAATAGGTTTCGAATTTCCGTATTTAGACCAAAAACACCTGCAACATTCCCATTCGCATTTTGCTTTTGCGGGTTGGCTAAGCCACACTTTGATGGCGTTGATGGTGTATCTCCTTCAAACAAAAATTACCGATTTCAACGGAAACAAATACAAAAACACCATTATCGCCAACTTGATTTGTTCCTACGGAATGCTGGTTTCCTTCATCATCGAGGGCTATGGATTGGTTTCCATAATATTGTCCACGGCATCCATATTCGTTTCCTATGTTTTTGCCTTCCGATTTATCAAGGATTCAAAACTATTGGATGCTGATTGCATTGCAAAAAGTTGGTTAAAAGCGGCCGTGTTTTTCAATGCTTTCTCGTCCTTGGGCACTTTTTACCTGGCATACATGATGGCGACCAAAAATGTCGTGCTGGATTTGTATCATTCCTCGATTTATTTTTACCTTCATTTCCAGTACAATGGCTGGTTTTTCTTTGCTTGCATGGGCTTGGCTTTCGGTTTTTTAAACCTTCGAAAATCCGAGCATTCCTTTTATGAAACTTCGTTCAAATTGTTTGCTGCAGCCTGTGTTCCCGCTTATTTTTTGTCAACGCTTTGGTTGGAATTACCGCTTTGGCTCTATGCAATTGCGGTGCTTGCTGCCCTAATCCAGGTTTTTGCTTGGTTTAAACTTTTGGCAATCGCAATTAAAACAAGGAAAGATTTCCTTGAAAACTTCCCACCGCTGTTGCGATACATTTTGTTGTTCGCGAGTTTTGCCTTGAGCATCAAATTATTGTTGCAATTGGGATCGACAGTTCCTTTGCTCAGTGAGTTAGCTTTTGGCTTCAGGCCCATCGTCATTGCTTATTTGCATTTGGTTTTGTTGGCTATAATTACCCTGTTTGTATTGTTTTACATCTATGCCAATCATTTACTCATCATCAACAAGAACATAAAACATGGAATAGTCCTGTTTTCGATTGGAGTGCTGTTGAACGAAATTGTTTTGGCCGTACAAGGTTTGGCTTCCTTTAGCTACATCCCTATTCCTTACGTGAATGAAATCTTGTTTGGAATCGCGATTATACTATTGATTGGAATTGGAATTACAACCTATTTTTCCATCAAAAAAACAAAAAACAATCCTCCTTTATAAAACTCGGAAAAACCTGTTCAAACCAAAGCCTTTTTAAAGAGGCTTTTTTTTTGGATTTAATTTCTCAAAAAAATAATAGTAGATAACCTTGTCCACTATTATTTTGTTTTTATATATTTGCAACATCATTATGAATAAAAAACAAATACAATGAGTAGAGAAAAGAAATTATGGATAGGTTTTGCATTGGTCACAATCATATCCTTTTGCGTTTTGGGCTATTATGGCTACGAAATTTACCAACAGGCTCCTCCGGTTCCCGAAAAAATAATTTCGGCGAATAAGGAAGTTATTTTTACGGAAGAAGAAATAAAAGACGGCCAAAATATTTGGCAAAGCATGGGTGGCCAGGAAGTGGGAACCATTTGGGGTCACGGAGCTTATGTTGCACCTGATTGGACAGCCGACTGGCTTCACAGAGAAGCGGTTTTCATCTTGAATATTTATGCCAACAAAGATTTTGGAAAAGATTTCGATGCTTTGGACAAGGAAAAACAAGCGGCATTGAAAATTCGTTTGCAGGCAGATTTGCGTGAGAACAAATATGACGAGAACACAAAAACCATAACCATTTCACAAAACAGGGTTTTAGCCATCAAGCATTTGAGCAACTATTACAAGGGATTGTTCATGGGCTCTCCGGAATTTGACCAGTTGCGAAAAGATTATGCCATTCCTAAAAATGCCATCAAAGACGAAGCAAAAATGCACAAAATGAGTGCTTTCTTCTTTTGGGCAACCTGGGCAACGGTTACCAATCGTCCCAATTCAGACATATCCTATACACACAACTGGCCTGCCGATGAATTGGTGGGAAACAAAGCCACCACCGATTTGATGGCTTGGTCCGGAGTAAGCATCATTTTGTTGATTTTGTGTATTGGACTATTGGTCTTTTATCACGCAAAATCAGGTGAAGAAGAAACCTTGCCCACTCCTGCCGAAGATCCGCTTTTGAAACAAGGAATGACGCCATCGATGCATTTGATAAAGAAATATTTCTGGGTGGTTAGCCTGTTGATGATCGTGCAAATGTTGTTGGGAATCATTACGGCCCATTATGGTGTTGAAGGTGCCGGTTTTTACGGAATTCCATTGGACCAAATCTTGCCTTATGCCGTAACGAGAACTTGGCACACCCAATTGGCCATTTTTTGGATTGCCACTGCTTGGCTTGCCACAGGATTGTACATTGCCCCTGCAGTTTCGGGCAAAGACCCTAAATTCCAGTGTTTCGGTGTAAACTTCCTGTTTATCGCCTTGTTGATTATTGTTGT
>JAGNPF010000107.1:1260-5944 GCA_017989775.1 Flavobacterium sp. | reverse complement strand
GAATCGGTGGACTATTTGGGGATTCATTATGACAAATTGAAGGACAAAATCATTTCCCAAGATTTCCTGAAATACGACATCAACGAAGTTTTCAAAGGAAAACAATTTGCCATAATCGGAAATTTTCCGTATAATATTTCCACGCAAATCGTGTTCAAGGTATTGGAATACCGCGACCAAATTCCCGAATTTTCGGGCATGTTCCAAAAAGAAGTTGCCGAACGCATTTGCGAGAAAAAAGGAAGCAAGGCTTATGGAATTCTTTCCGTGTTGGCGCAGGCTTTTTACGATACCGAATATTTGTTCACGGTTGGAGAACACGTTTTTGATCCGCCTCCAAAAGTGAAATCGGGCGTGATGCGCATGCGACGAAAAGAAGATTACAGCTTGCCTTGCGGTGAAAAATTGCTTTTTACGGTCGTGAAAACCGCTTTTCAGCAACGCAGAAAAACCTTGAGAAATAGTTTAAAAACGCTAAATTTGTCCGATGTTTTGCGTGAAGACGAAGTTTTTAACTTGCGTCCAGAGCAGTTGAGCGTAGAAGAATTTATAGCATTGACCCAAAAAATAGAAGCCGATGGAGTTTAAAGTCAGCAAAGAACTAATCCAGGAATTAGAGCAACTTATTCAAAATAAAAACGACCAGCAACTGGAAGTTTTGTTGAATGATTTGCATCACGCTGACGTGGCTGAAATTCTCGACGAGCTTGATTTTGACGAAGCCACCTATATTTTCAAGGTCTTGGATTCCGAAAAAACGGCCGAAATCCTTCTGGAATTAGAAGACGATTTGCGGGAAAAAATATTGAGCCGCCTTTCGCCAAAAGAAATTGCCGAAGAGTTGGACGAATTGGATACCAATGATGCCGCTGATATTATTGCCGAGCTTTCGCAAAGCAAAAAGCAGGAAGTAATCTCGGAACTTCAAGACGTGGAACACGCCAAGGATATTGTCGATTTGCTGCGTTATGACGAAGATACTGCGGGTGGAATTATGCACAAAGAGTTGGTAAAAGTCAACGAAAACTGGAACGTTTTTACGTGTATCAAACAAATGAGAATCCAGGCCGAAAACATCTCCAGAGTCCATTCTATTTATGTGGTGGACGATGAAGACCGACTTTTGGGACGTTTGTCTCTTAAAGATTTATTGACCACTTCCTCAAAAACACCCATTAGCGAAGTTTATATCAAGAAATTAAATTGGGTAAATGTAGATACCGAAGATGTTGAGGTGGCTCGTATTATGCAAAAATACGATTTGGAAGCCATTCCCGTCACGGATGAAATGGGGCGATTGGTAGGCCGAATCACCATCGACGACATCGTGGACGTAATCAAGGACGAAGCCACCGAGGATTACCAGTTGGCTGCCGGTATCTCGCAAGACGTTGAAGCAGATGACAGCATTTTGGAGTTGACAAAAGCGCGTTTGCCTTGGCTGGTGTTGGCCCTTTTAGGAGGTTTTGTATCCGTAAAAGTCCTCGGATTATTTGGCGGAGCAATGACCAATCACGGAAATTTATTCTTTTTCACGCCACTAATTGCCGCGATGGCAGGAAATGTGGGCGTGCAATCCTCGGCAATCATTGTGCAAGGTTTGGCTAATGGCACCTTGAGTGGTTCCTTGTTCAACCGATTGATAAAAGAAGTTTCCCTGAGTTTGTTGAACGGAGTGATTCTGGCTACCATTTTGTTTTTGGGAAGCCATTTTCTCTTGAACGTAGAATTTATAATCGGAATTATTGTTACTATTGCATTGATTTCGGTAATTATTATCGCATCGCTTATCGGAACATTTGTACCCATATTATTGGATAAATTCGGGATTGACCCCGCACTCGCAACAGGGCCGTTTATCACGACTAGCAATGATATTTGCGGAATTCTTATTTATTTTACAATAGCCAGATTGATTTTAGGTTTTTAATACATATACAAAATGAAAGTACATATTATTGGAGGAGGAAATCTTGGAGTTTCCGTAGCATTGGGAATAGCCCGGTTTTCTAAGGATAATCAAGTTACCATTACCAGAAGAAACACTTCAAGCATTCTCTATTTGCAAGAATTGGGCGTAACCGTTTCCACGGACAACAAACACGGAATTCAAGAAGCGGATGTTATTATTCTGACCATCAAACCGTATCAAGTAGATACCGTTTTGGCGGAGATTCTTCCGGTAATTTCCAATAAAGTAATTGCCTCTGCCGTAAGCGGATTGTCCATCGAAAACTTGCAAAAAAAGATAGGCGATTCGAATTATGCCATCCGAATCATGCCCAATATTGCAGCCCAATTCGGAGCTTCGGCGACTTGTATCGCCTTCAATGAAAAACATCAAGAACAAGCCCAAAACGTGGTGACACTTTTCCAGGATTTGGGAACAGCACCCATAATCGACGAAAAATTGATGGATGCGGCGACCGTTTTGGCGGCCAGCGGGACGGCTTTTGCCTTGCGTTACATCCGTGCCTCGATGCAAGCCGGAATCGAAATCGGGTTCGACTGGAAAACGGCTTTGGATATTTCAGCCCAAACCGTAAAAGGAGCAGCCGAGATGATTTTGGAAGAAAACATCCATCCAGAACAATTAATTGACCGTGTAACCACGCCACAAGGCTGCACCATTGCCGGTTTGAGCGAAATGGAAACCCACGGATTCAGTTCCTCGTTGGTTCGCGGAATTAAAGCCGCTTTGAAGAAAATTAAGGGGTAATTTTTGGGCATTCCCACGCTTCCACTATCGTTCCAGCGTGGTCGGGCTGTACGTTCCCGCTTCCCGATGAAAAATCGGGAGAGCTCCACTGCCATCCCTAATGCGAAAGAGCAACTAGTACGAATTGGGGTTAAACATTTGCCCAATGCGTCTTGTTCCATTTGTCACGCTGGAAGCGTCTCAACTCACGAGAGCAACATAATTGAGACGCTTCCAGCGTGACAAATAGCAAGAAAAAAGTAGTGCCATAAATGTTTGTCAACCCTAAATCTGAAATCAAGAATCGTTAATCTTCATTCAAAAATCTATAATTTTGAACACAGCCATAAAAATTCTCCACATCGACAGCAATCATCCCATAATGATGGAACAATTGCAACAAGCAGGATTTACCAACCACGAAGATTTTACTTCATCCAAAGCAGAAATCGAAGCCAAAATCCAGGATTATCAAGGCATCGTCATCCGAAGCCGGTTCAAAATTGATCGAACATTTCTGGACAAAGCCACCAATTTGCAATTCATTGCCCGTGTTGGAGCCGGTTTGGAAAGCATCGATTGTGATTATGCTTTATCCAAAAACATACAACTTATTGCCGCACCGGAAGGCAACCGAAACGCTGTAGCCGAACACAGTTTGGGAATGATTTTGTCGCTTTTTAATAACCTGAATCAAGCCGACAGCGAAATAAAATCTGGGCATTGGAATCGAGAAAAAAACCGTGGACATGAACTGGATGGAAAAACCGTGGGCATCATTGGTTACGGAAATATGGGAAAATCTTTTGCCAAGAAACTGAGAGGTTTTGAGGTGGAAGTTTTGTGTTACGACATTCTGGAAAACGTGGGCGATGAAAATGCAAGACAAGTTTCGCTTGAAGAATTACAACAAAAAACCGATGTTTTAAGCCTCCACATTCCTTGGACACCGGAAACCGACAAAATGGTTAATGTTGATTTTATCAATGCTTTCGCTAAACCGTTTTGGATTATAAACACTTCCCGAGGCAAAAACATCGTCACCGCCGATTTGGTCAAAGCGATGAAAACCGGGAAAATCTTGGGTGCCGGTTTGGACGTTCTGGAATACGAAAAACTGTCTTTCGAAACCCTTTTTCAAGACAAAGAAACTCCCGAAGCTTTCCAATATTTGTTGAATGCCAAAAACGCAATTCTCACGCCCCACATTGCCGGCTGGACATTCGAGAGCCACCAGCGATTGGCGCAGGTGATTGTCGATAAAATTAAGACGTTGTATTTTGAAGGCTGATGATTTAAAAATCAAAAATTTAAAACTAAATAACACGACTTTTCCGTAAAATTTATATATTAGCAATCTGTTAGATAATTAACCAATAAAAATATTTATTATGATGGAATGGTACAACAATAGATTTGCAAATTTTGATAGTCGCTCTACTAGAAGTGAATACGGATATTACATTTTATTCAATATAGTTTTAGCTTTGGTTATTTATTCAATGAATAGTATAGCCGAAAACAAATTGGCTTTGTTTTTTAATGTATGCATTTTTCAATCAGTCTTGTTCGTTCCAATGCAAGCGGTTACAGTAAGAAGATTACACGATTTAGGAATGAAATGGTATTGTTTTGTTTTGAATTTTATACCATTAGTTAACTTCTTTTTTTCTTTGTACTTATTAATAACAGAAGGAGAAAAGGGATGCAATCAGTATGGAGAAGATCCAAAAAGAAGGTTTCAAGAATTAGAATTTGATTAAGAATCTTAATAATGATAATTATAATTTGTTAAAAATAACATCAATATGGAAACCACAAAACATGAAGCTTGGAATACTCCAAATAATCCAATACCGGTATTTAAAGTCGATCCTATTATAGTACTAATCCTTGGATTCATTACCTGCGGATTGTATTTAATTTATTGGAATCTTAAAGTAGCCGAAGTGTTGAATGCAGTGTCGGAACGTGAAGTTATTTCGT
>JAGNPF010000107.1:0-1160 GCA_017989775.1 Flavobacterium sp. | reverse complement strand
GTATTTAAAGTCGATCCTATTATAGTACTAATCCTTGGATTCATTACCTGCGGATTGTATTTAATTTATTGGAATCTTAAAGTAGCCGAAGTGTTGAATGCAGTGTCGGAACGTGAAGTTATTTCGTCACCAATTGCCATTTTTGCTGGATGTTGTTATCCGGTAAATATTTATTTCTTTTATTTGGCGAGCAAAGAAGGGTTGCCTAAAGTTTATAAACGCATTGGTTGTCCACAAAAAGATGACTCAGGGTTATTGATAGTTTTAGGTTTTTTATTTCCAATGGCGGCGGCAATGATTGTTCAAAATGACATCAACAAGTTATACAATTAATACCCAATCCAAACGTAAAGTTTACGGAATCATCGGCGCATTTGTCACGCTGATGGTTCCGTTTTTTTTGATGTTTTTTAATCACGATAATCATCTGGAGTCGGCTCAATCTTTGTGTCCTTTGAAGATGCTTAGTGGTTTTCCTTGTCCAGGATGTGGAATCACAAAATCGCTGGTCTTTTTTTATGAGGGGAATATCCAAAAAAGCTTGTATTATCACGTACTTGGACCATTTGTAATTCTGTTTTGCCTGCTTACAATTGGGGTGCTTACAACGGAATTAATAACGAAGAAAGAATATTTCAACAGGCTGCTTTTCAACAGGAAATTAGCCTATGGATTAGCTATTTTTCTAGCAATTTATCACTTCATTCGAATCATTTATTTCGTCAACAATAATTCCATTGACGATATTTTGCGTCAGTCCATTTGGAGGTAAACGAGAAAATTTATCCTAGTTGTTTTGTCACATCGAGCGCAGTCGAGATGCATTGTTGTTCTCGACTGCGCTCGAACTGACAAATACCTTACTCTTCCTTCTCCGCCAATTTTCTTTCCAATTCGGCCTGAAATTCTTCCATTACCGGTTTTACGGTGCTGTCCGGAATGTCCGAAATTCGGATGTACATCAATCCGTCGATGGCATTATTAAATAGAGGGTCAACGTTGAAAGCGACCACGCGGGCATTTTGTTTGATGTATTTTTTGATCAAGACGGGAAGTCGCAAAGTGCCCGGTTCCAATTCGTCAATTAATTTGTCAAATTTGTTCAAATCGGCTTCGGCTTCGTCAAAAATAAAATCCTTGTCGGCATCTTTCAGTTTTAC
>JAGNPF010000106.1 GCA_017989775.1 Flavobacterium sp. | reverse complement strand
TGTCGATTTTCACGGCTTCGCCCACTTGGTAATTATTCAACAAATCACATTTGTCTTGAACAAACTGAACCAAAATATGTTGTGGATATTGTTCGTCCGTTGTAACAACAACATCTCTTTTTTTGAATCCTGAAGACCCAACCTCTTTGGTTTGGTCGATCATCTTGATTTTTCCTGTAACTTCCATCTTAATTTTATTTATTTATATTGCTGTTATTCGGTTCTATTTTACTGACAACGAGCAAACTCATTGGGACAAAAACTTCCTTTTCAATAAATTTTGGTTTACAAATATATCATTTTCTTCATTATCAGACAAACAATTATCAAGGTCTAATTTCAAAAAAAGCATTGGACAAAAAAGCATTTTTACCCCATCAAAATCATAAATATTTGGAGCTTATCAAAGTGTAAAAACAAGAACCGGATAATTTCGTTATATTTATGCCACAAAAAACAATTTATGCAGTTTTCCAAAAGTAGAAACACGACTCGTTGGGTCATCATTTTCGCCTCTTTTTTAATCATTTCGTTGATTCTTTGGAATACCTACACATTTTTCCAAATTTTTAAAAATGAAGAACGGTTGAAAATGAATCTTTGGGCCAATGCCCACAAGACTCTTATCAACGCCGGTGAAAATACCGATTTGGAACTTCCTCTTCAAATTTTCAGCAACAATACTTCCATTCCAATTATACTCACCGAGAATGACTCCATCATAAATACGAGGAATATCGACGAGGAAATTGTCAAAAACAAGGAAAAAGCCAAAGACTTCTTGTCTGGTTTAAAAAGAGAAAACGACCCCATCGTGATTGAATATGTGCCGGGAAAATTTCAATATTTGTATTACGGCGATTCGGCTTTGCTGAACAAACTAAAGTATTACCCCATTGCCCTGCTGCTCATAATTGTACTGTTTGCGGGCTTGGTTTATAACTTTTACCGAAGCACCAAAATGGCGACCCAAAACAAACTTTGGGCGGGAATGGCAAAGGAAACGGCACACCAGATAGGCACGCCACTGTCGTCATTGATTGGTTGGGTCGAAATCCTGAAAGCCGATAATGTGGAAGAAACCACGATTGTCGAAATCGAAAAAGACATCGACCGACTACAAACCATCACGGAACGTTTTTCGAAAATTGGGTCGGAACCCAAGTTGGAAAACAAGGACATTATCGAGGAAACCCAAAAATCATGTGACTATTTGCAATCGCGATTCTCCAAACAAGTGGAATTTTCTTTTAATGCGCCCAAAGAACCCATCATGGTTTTGATGAATCCCACTTTGCACAGTTGGACGATAGAAAACTTGGTAAAAAACGCCATCGACGCAATGAAAGGAAGAGGGAAATTGGCTTTGCAAGTAATCCAGGATGGCGATTTGGTCAAAATAAATGTTTCGGACACGGGCAACGGGATTCCCAAAAGCCAATTCAAAAGCGTCTTCGAGCCGGGATTTACCACCAAAAAACGAGGTTGGGGATTGGGACTTTCGCTGACCAAAAGAATTGTCGAAGAATACCACAAAGGAACCATAAAAGTGCTGAATTCCGAGATTGGCAAAGGAACGACGATGCAGGTGATTTTCAAGAAAGTCTCCTAATTTAGTGGAATTCCAAACCAAGACACTTTCGAAAACATCGTTTTTCTCACGAGTTTGGACTTGCTCAAATAATTTTTCACGAACAGGGCATGTTCTTCGGCTATGGCCAAATTGGCTTCAATTGATTTTTTAATCGAAGCCATATTGGATGCGTTTTCAGTCCCGGTTGAACCCACTTTGTAAACTTCATCCCGACATTTGATTAGTTTTTCCCTCGGTTTTTGAATCATGTTGTTGATTTCCTCATCTGGAAAAGTGGGCTTGAACTTGTTGTTCCTGTATGAAATAAAATCATTCAACAAAACAACCGCCTCGTTCATTTCGGCCACGACGGCATTCAATTTTTCGATGTTTGCGTTTTGTCGCAAATAGGTCAATTGCTTCTTTTTTACTTGATAATACTCCACAATCAAGGCATTTTTCAAACCGTTTTTTTCTATTCTTTCGGCGGAAGCAAACAATTGATCGATGGGATTTAAACTGTTATGCTGTACAATCTCTTTTTCAAAATCGAAGTATTTCTTGGTCTTGTTGATTTGAATTTTTCCTTCATAAAACTCGGCGTTGGTAATGGGATAATTCAAAAATTGCCATAAATAATCAAATGGAATATGCGAAGCTATTATTTTGCTTGGTTCGGCTTTGAAATAATGATTGTTCAATTTTTTTGAAAACTTGTCCTTGTCCACGTAACCCGAACCCCAAGTTGGGTCAAAAACATACCACTTCCCCTCCATTTTTGCGGCTGTCCAGGCATGGGCCAAAGTGGCCACTTTTCCGTTTTGCTTCGTGTAACCGTCGATTATGCAAGATTCCAATCCGATTTTTTTCGTGAGTTCATTAAAAACCTCGGCATAATCGATGCAAACTCCTTTTCTGGTTTTTAGGGTATTGGTGATTTTTTCCTGGGAAGTTTCAACGGGATTTTGGTTCAACATGTTCTTCACGTCATAACTGATGTTGGAAGCCGTCCAATAAAAAGCAGCCCGAATCTTGTCGTTGTCCGTTTTGAAATTGGCGTTGATGTAATTGACAATCGCGTCGGTAGATACCGTGGCACTGGCGGGAATGGCATTCATTTTGGCATCGACCAAAGTGTAGCCGACATTGGCTTGACCGAAATTTAAAATAGGGCAAAGAGAAAAAAGCAGTATATAAATATTTTTCATTTTACGGAATACATCATAAATTAAAAGGGAATGGATTTTCACCCATTCCCTTTTTTAAACGAAAATTATGCCAATTTATGCATCAAACTTTACAAATTGGCTTGAATATTTTTGGCCAAGGTTTCAAATTCTTCTTTGGTCAAACTTACTTTATGCCTGAATGTCATTTCTCCCATTTCGTTCAATGGAATCAGGTGAACGTGGGCATGCGGCACTTCGAGACCTATGACGGTCATCCCAATTCTGTCGCAAGGAACGGTTTTTTTCAAGGCCACGGCAATTTTTTTGGAAAACTGCATCAATCCCAGATACAAATCGTCATCGAGGTCAAAAAATCGGTCGATTTCTTTTTTCGGCACGCACAAAGTATGTCCCTTTGCATTTGGATTGATATCCAAAAAAGCAAAGAAATTATCGTCCTCGGCTATTTTGTAGCAAGGAATTTCTCCGTTGATGATTTTGGTAAAAATACTTGACATTGTAGAATTGGTTAATTGTTTATTTGGTCAATCGGTTAATCGAATAAACAATTAACCAAATAACCTTTAGTCTCTGGAAACTTCCAGTATTTCAAATTTCAAGACGCCGTTTGGCACCGTTATTTCGGCTACTTCCCCAACGGATTTCCCAAGCAAACCTCTACCAATAGGCGAAGTCACGGAGATTTTACCTGTTTTAAGGTCGGCTTCACTTTCGGCAACAAGGGTGTATTTCATTTCCATTCCATTGGCTTGGTTCTTGATTTTCACGTTCGACAATACCAATACTTTGGACGTGTCCAATTGCGTTTCGTCAATCAATCGGGCATTGGAATGTATTTCTTCCAGTTTGGCAATTCTCATTTCCAACATTCCTTGTGCTTCCTTGGCGGCATCGTATTCGGCATTCTCAGACAAATCGCCTTTATCTCGGGCTTCAGCAATGGCTTGCGAAGCTTTTGGTCTTTCAATGTTTTTTAATTGATCTAATTCTTCCCTTAATTTTTTTAATCCTTCGGCTGTGTAATAAGATACTTTCGTCATAACTTCATCATTTATATAAAATAGAAAAAATCCCATCAGGACGGGATTTCTTTTCACAAAGATATTCTTTTTAATTTACAATTTTATGTTAATCATATATATTCCAAATATAAATAAATTAAATTTGTTTCTCCTATTCTTTTAATATATTTCAAATAATGAAAAAATATTTCTTTTTATTGGTTTTTGTGGCATTGTTTTTTGGCTGCAGCCCGGACAAAGTCAGCAACAAGAATCCCTACTTGCCCAATTACACTTTTACCATAGACATCAACATGAATCTGCCCGCTTATTCAGACCTCAAATACGTTAGCAATGCCATTTATTATCCCAATCAAGGTGCTGGCCGAGGGCTGTTTGTTTTCAATACTGGCAGTGGTTACGTCGCTTTTGATGCCGCTTGTCCCAATCAAGCGATTAGCAGTTGTTCGACTATGGCTTTCAAAAAACTCGACCCCAACGATCCTTTAAAAATCGACAAAACAACCGTGGTTTGTTCTTGCGACAATGCGGAATACAGTTTGTTCTCGGGACAAAGTGCCGGTAAACAATATCCATTAAAGCAATATCGCGTAGAAGTTAACGGAACTATTTTGAGGGTTTACAATTAAAAAAAATCCTGACAGCATAACCATCAGGATTCAACAAAGTATAACAAAATATAACGAAAATTCTAAAACGTAAGCGTCAGCCCAACCAAAAAGTTGGCTCCGGCTTGTGGATAATAATAAACATATCCACCGCCATAATCGGCTCCATTGGAAACATAATCAACATTAAAAATATTGTTTACCAATAGATTAACCGCAATGGATTTAAAAACTGATTTGGTTGCAATTTCATAAGAAGCATTGAAATCATTCACGAAATAATCCTTCAACTTGCCACTGGCATCATCTATATTGTTCATGTATTGGTCACTTACAAACTTGGACAACAAACTCAATCTTAACGGTGTTATCGGAGCAAAAGTCAACATATTTCCCGCAATAAATTCAGGAGAATAGGCAATATTGGTATTTCCTAAATTGGTTAAAGTCCCATTTACATCTGAAATGAAATCGACATTCTTGTTGCTGCTTATCGTGAAATTGGGTGCAATAGTCCATTTTTTTGAAAGTTTCAAAATGGCATCAACTTCTAGTCCCAATCTGTAACTGTCACCGCTGTTTTTACGAATAGGCGCGCCCACATCGTCAAAACCGCCTGTCAAAACGAGTTGATCCTTGTAACGCATGTAATATCCATTCACATTTAGTTGGCTTTTAGCCGTTTTGAAACGCCATCCCAATTCAAAATCATTCAATTTTTCTGGTCTTGGACTTCCATTTTCATAATCGGTTCTGTTGGGTTCCCGATTGGCTTTGGCGTACGAAAAATACAACTTGTTCTTTGCATTGATGTCATAATTCAAACCAGCCTTTGGATTGAAGAAATTGAAGTTGTCGTTGACCTCTCCCGTTTCCCAACTATCGGCTTTGTAATGCACGTTTCGAAGTTGCAAATCGCCGAACAAACTTATTTTTTCGGTGATTTGATAATTGGCTTTTACAAAAATATTTCCGTCCGCTTTTGTTGCGGCGTCATCATAATAATGGTCTCCCAATTCGCTTTTAGAGGCATATCTTGCCCAAATTACTTTGCCAAAATGGTCGCCTTCGTATTTGTTCCAGCCTCCGCCAAGAATCACGTCGAGTTTTTCACTTTTATAATTGGCCGAAAACGTGGTTCCGTAAAAGTCATTTTCCAACCATTTCTGGCGAACCAAATCGGTTGTCGTTATTGCTCCAACGGCTTGCAAATTATAATCTGCCATATCCGCATCTTCTTTATAATTTTCGTAATAGCCTTTTCCTTTGGTATAATGAACCGCCAAATTCGTGCTCCAATTTCCGGACACTTTCTCGTTCCAATGCAATTGGTAATGATCTTGTTGGTAATTATCGGTTTCGTTGTCGTAATAACGATCATTTCCTGCTTCATCAGTAAACATTCCTGCCGAGTTGAATTTTCTGCCTTTATCAGCTAAAGTTGCGGCGTCAATTCCGTTCCAAGATTGATAAGTTTTCTCTGTTCCGCCAAATGCCAAGGCTTTGATTAAAGTGGTTTTGCCCACATAAGTTCCTTGCAAGAAATAGGATTTCAAGTTGGAACTGGCTCTATCAATG
>JAGNPF010000105.1 GCA_017989775.1 Flavobacterium sp. | reverse complement strand
TTACAGCCCAAGGCCAAAATCCCTATGTTTTAGATGCTTCGGGAAACATTTCCAATTCTGGAAGTGGGACTTCGTATTCATGTCCAATTGTGGCGGGAATGGTTGCTTGTTTATGGCAAGCCTTGCCCACAAAAACGAATCAGCAAATCAAGCAATTGATTACCCAATCGGCAGACAGATATGCAAACCCAACGGTGCAATATGGTTATGGAATTCCCGATTTCAATTTGGCTGTGGCCAACGGATTGTCTGTTGCTTCATTTTCCAACAAAGATTTCGTAGTGTTTCCAAATCCTGCCACCAATTCCATTTCGGTTGTTTTGTCCGAAGGATTCAATTCAGCAAATATTGTTCTTTACACTGTTTTGGGACAGAAAGTATTGGAGGAAAAAATCACGACCCAATCTTCGGATATTTCGATAAAATCCTTGGACAAAGGAACTTATTTGTATAAAATTGATTCGAATGGTTTTTCCAAAAGCGGAAAAATTGTGAAACAATAATATTCAAACTCTCCAATGAATAAGATCACCCAACTTTTCAAAATTAAATATCCCATTATTCAAGCAGGAATGATTTGGAATTCCGGTTATAAATTGGCCAGTGCGGTTAGCAATGCCGGTGGATTGGGATTGATTGGCGCAGGTTCGATGTATCCCGAAGTCTTGAGGGAACACATCCAGAAATGCAAAAAAGCCACCGATAAACCTTTTGGGGTAAACGTTCCCATGTTGTATCCCAATATCGAGGAAATCATGACTATTATTGTTGAAGAAGGAGTGAAAATTGTTTTTACCTCGGCAGGAAATCCAAAAACCTGGACTTCGTTTTTGAAGGAAAAAGGAATAACGGTGGTTCACGTGGTCAGCAGTTCCTCTTTTGCTTTGAAAGCGCAAGAAGCGGGAGTCGATGCCGTGGTTGCCGAAGGATTTGAGGCCGGAGGACACAACGGAAGAGAAGAAACCACCACTTTGACCTTGATTCCGATGGTGAAAGAAAAAATTAAGATTCCATTGATTGCCGCCGGAGGAATTGCCACAGGCCGAGGAATGCTTGCCGCAATGGTTCTTGGAGCCGATGGAGTGCAAGTGGGCAGTCGTTTTGCCGCTTCGGTGGAATCATCGGCACACGAAAATTTCAAGAACAAGATTATCGAAACCCAAGAAGGAGGGACGCAACTTACCCTGAAAGAATTGGCTCCCGTTCGATTGATCAAGAATAAATTTTACCAAGACGTTCAAGAATTGTATTCCAAATGTCCAACGAAAGAGGAATTGTCGGCACTTTTGGGCAGGGCAAGAGCCAAGCACGGTATGTTTGAAGGAGATTTGGACGAGGGCGAACTCGAAATTGGCCAGATTGCCGGGTTGATTCACGATGTAAAACCGGCTGCGGAAATTATTGTGGAAATGATTGCCGATTTTGAACAAGCCAGAAAAGAAGTCAATAAATTCGATTTCTAATAGGTAATTTTATTATTTTTGGAGACCTACAAATTTTAAACCTAATGGCGAAAATAAAAACACTCATTGTTCTGGCTTTCCTTGGATTGGGGTTGAACCAGTCTTATGGTCAAACCTATAAATTCAAAACCTCCGGTTTTAGCGTCATGGAAAAAAAGCCAAACGGGAAATGGGGAAATTGGTCGGATTTGGGTTTGGTCAATATCTTGGTGGCATTGGACACGGACAAAAGCCGAATCGTGGTTTACTCAGAAGTGATTCAATTGTTCGAAATTATCGAATATATTCCTTTAGAAGAAAATGAAACCGACAGTATGTATTCTTTTACCTGCAAGGACAATAATGGCGAAGATTGCACGCTGTCGATTATTACCCGAAAAAAGCAGGATAATCGGAAGCAGCTTTACATCAATTATGACAATCGGATTATTGTCTATAATATTTCCAATTACCATTCCTGAAACACAACAAAAAAGTCGCCCTAAAGCGACTTTTTGTTTTTTGGATAATTTGTACTAAAATTTGTTTTCCACCTCTGCAGCCTGCAACATTAGATAATGCAAGTCGGTATTTTTGATAAATGATTTCAACAAATGACTTCCTGGTCCAAATAGGGCCAACTCCGTGTAATCGGCAGAGTGATCCATACTGATCCAGCCCACCGAATTGTGCTGTTTTTGGATTTCGGACAGTTTTTTGAAAGGCAAATGTTTGGGATTATAGAGCCCGTCTTCCATTTTGATGTCCGAATAAAAGTCTAGAATTTCTTTGGCTTCCGCTTCTTTCAAGGCAAAACCGGTAGCATATTCCACGCGCTCGATGGCTTGGGCTACCGAAGTTTCTTTTCCCATACCGTTCAGAATCCAGTCGTTGGTTTGTTTGTATTTTTGGATAGAGTCGAAATTGTCGTTGGCATCTTTGCCGTAGATGATACCTGGATTGGCATTTCCGTGATCCGTGGTAATGATGACCAAAGTGTTTTTGTCTTTTTCGGCAAAGTCAATGGCCACTTTTACGGCTTCGTCATGGGCAACTTGGTCGTAAATCAATCCTGCAATGTCGTTGCCGTGAGCAGCCCAATCCACTTTTCCGGCCTCGATTTGCAGCACAAAACCTTTTGGGTGGTCTTTCATTTTGTCAATGGCTCGTTGCGCCATTTCTGCCAAGGTTGGGATTTTTTCGGTAAGTTCTTTACTGCTTTCCCTGTCTTTGGAATAAGGAAGTCCGTCGTCATAAAACACGCCCAAAATAGGTTTGCTGTTGTCGGCAGCAAGCATTTCGCTTCTTGTTTTTACCACATTGAATCCTTTGCTTGAAAACTCTTGGTACATGTTGCGTTTGTCTTTTCGACTTTCTGCCGAAAAATAATTATTTCCTCCGCCCATCATGATGTCAAATTTCAAATCAAGATACATTTCTGCAATCGATTCTTGACTGTTGCGGCTTTTGGAGGAGATGCAAAAACCAGCAGGCGTTGCATGGGTTATGGGAACTGTGGTTACGCAACCGGCCATTTTTCCGGCTTTTTTGAATTTTTGCCAAATAGGCAAATAGTCTTCGCCATTCACGCCTACATTCAAGGAACCGTTTTTTACACGGAAACCGCTTCCCCAAGACGAACTTGCGGCAGCCGAATCGGTGACGATTGATGAAGCCGAAGCCATGTCCATCAAGGCACGGGAAACTCGATTGTCTTTATACAGTTGAAGCCAATTGCTGCCTTTTCCTGTTTTTCGGTTCAAATAGAGATCGGTCATGTTGAGGGTACCAATGCTCATACCGTCGCTTACAACCACAATGATATTTTTGGCTTTGGTGTTTTTTTGTATGGAATCTAAATCCAGATTTTTGGCTGAGCCTTCAAAAGGGTTTAATAATGAGGCGCCTATCGTAAAAAGTGATCCGTTTCTTAAGAATTTCCGTCTTTCCATTGTGCGTGTTTTGCTGGGTTGATATTTTTTTCAAAAGTATGAAAACTTATGTGTGAGGAATGTTAAATTATAAATATTTATTCAGGCACAAGACTGATTGTTTGTTTCCAGGTTTCTTTTTATGTCCTGATTTTATCACGATTTAGTCAAAAAAAAATCCCATTTCATTTTTTGGTTGAAACGGGATTTTGATTTTTATGAAACCGATGCTTGGTTTATTTCACGAGAACGGCATCTTCAATCAGGATGTCATATTTGTAGCCGGAGCCCAAATCTTTATTCAAAACCACGGTTCCTTTTAGAGAAACGATGTCGTCCACTTTTATTTTTTCCAAAGAAGTAATGGTGATGTCGTTAAATCCGTTGTAGCTTGTTCCGTCTTGCAGATGAATCCAGTTTTTGTTCATGATTTGCGGCATGAATTTCACCACTTTACCGGTCAAAATAACGGTTTTGCCAGCCAATTTGTCTCTTGTCGAGAATAAATCAAATAGAGAAATGCCTCCTTTGGCCAAGGTAATTCCTTTTGACAACTGGGTTGAAGAAGTTGCTTTTGGTGCTTCTGAAGTCGTTTCAGTCGCTGCCGGAGGGTTTGGGTCGGTCAATCCTTCCACAAAAAAAACGGAATCAAAAGTTCTTTTCAAATCTTTGATTTCAAATTTTTTCATCTCCATTCCGCCTACGTAAGTATAGGTTTTTCCAATTGTCACCTCTGTTTTTGGAACGGCAATCCAATATTCTTTTTCGGCTTCGGTTACTAGAAGATAAGTATAGGCATTGGCATTCAAAACTTCTTTAACGGTGATTTCGTGTGAATCGATGTTTTCCATGACGGCTTCTTCTGCCTGTATGGATTCTGGTTTTTCATTGTTGGGTTTGCATTGAACCAAAACCAATAGCGCCACGATGGCTGCAACACTGCAAATTATTATTTTTTTCATTTTGTGTGTAT
This sequence comes from Flavobacterium sp., assembly GCA_017989775.1. Taxonomy (GTDB): domain Bacteria; phylum Bacteroidota; class Bacteroidia; order Flavobacteriales; family Flavobacteriaceae; genus Flavobacterium. The sequence goes on along the minus strand of JAGNPF010000105.1, from coordinate 1,640 downwards.
AATTGTTCGATGTGAAGTTAGCTAATTTAAAAGCCATTAAATATGATAAAACTCATGTTTTGAAATGACTGCAGCCGACAAGAAAATGATTGTTTTTAGAAACATTCGACAGTATGCAGCCAAAAAAAATCCCTTTTCGTTTTGCATGAAAAGGGATTCGTTATTGATTAAACCGCTGCAGTTGTCACTGGCAATGGAATTTGATTTTTCAGTAAATCCTCGAAAGTTTCATGTGCTCGTATCAAATGACCTTCGCCATTCATCCACAATACTTCGGCTGGTTTGTATCTTGAATTGTAGTTCGATGACATCGAGAAGCAATACGCTCCCGCATTTCTGAAACACAAAATATCACCTTCATTGATTTCGGAGATTCTGCGGTTGTTGGCAAAAGTATCGGTTTCGCAAATGTAGCCCACAACAGAGTAGAAACGCTCTTTTCCTTTAGGGTTCGAAATGTTTTCGATATAATGTTGCGAACCATAAAACATTGGTCGAATCAAGTGGTTGAAACCGCTGTCGATTCCAGCAAAAACGGTGGAAGTGGTTTGTTTTACCACATTTACTTTGGCCAAGAAATAACCCGCTTCGCTCACCAAGAATTTACCCGGTTCGAAAATCAAGGTCAAATCTTTTCCGTATTCTTTGCAGAAAGCATTGAATCTTTTGGATAGTTTTCTGCCCAATTCTTCGATGTCGGTTTCGATATCGTCTTTTTTGTAAGGTACTTTGAATCCGCTTCCAAAGTCAAGGAATTCCAAATCCTTGAAGTTTCTGGCGGCATCAAACAAGATTTCGGCAGCATACAAGAACACTTCAATGTCCAAAATATCGGAACCGGTGTGCATGTGGATACCCGCGATTTTCATTTTGGTGTTCTCGACAATACGAACCAAATGCGGCAATTGATGAACCGAAATTCCAAATTTACTGTCGATATGTCCCACTGAAATGTTGGCATTTCCACCAGCCATTACGTGCGGATTGATTCGGATGCAAACCGGAACGTTTGGATGTTTGGTTCCAAATTGTTCCAATATCGACAAGTTGTCAATGTTGATTTGGACACCCAATGCCGATACTTCCTCGATTTCTTCCAAAGAAACACCGTTTGGCGTGAAAAAGATTTGGTCTGGAGAATATCCAGCGTGCAATGCCAATTGAACTTCCTGGATGGAAACCGCATCGATGCAAGAGCCCATTTCTCTCAACAATTGAAGAATGGCAACGTTGGACAAGGCCTTCATGGCATAGTTGATGCGCAATTTTTCCACTTTGGAAAAGGCGCTGGTTAATCTTTTATATTGAGACTGGATTTTGGCCGCATCATAGACATATAATGGACTTCCAAATTGTTCGGCTAATTGTACTAGGTCTTTCGCTTGCATTATACTATTTTTAGGCAAATTTATTACTCTTTATTGATTCTCACAAGGGCAAAATTTAAAACTAACAAATTGTAACAAATTGTTTTGTATTAAACATTTATCGTTGTAATTGGTGTTTTTTAAACAAAAAAAAGACCTTGAAATCAATCAAGGTCTTTTGAAAAATAGTTTCTTGTTTTATTATACACCAGGCAAATCACCACCTTCTTTAGTTGGAAGGTTAGATGAACCCATTAAATAGATATCTACTTG
>JAGNPF010000104.1 GCA_017989775.1 Flavobacterium sp. | reverse complement strand
TATTTTCATAATTACTCCAAATTTACACAGGCTCAATTTCGTACAAAACCCTCCTTTTTATGTTGGAATAGCTACCTAAAACCAATTCAAGACGCATCCCGAGATTGGCTCTTGAAAATAATTTTAACAAAACCTTAACTCAATATTTGTATATACAAATAAAAATAATAATACATTTGTACCAACAAATAACATACATACAAATATGAAAATTGAAGATGTTATAAAATCAACCGTACCGATGGAAAATTCCAAAAAAATTATCCTGAATATCATGTACACGCAAAACATTATTGCGGAGAAGTTTAATGAAATACTGAAACCTTACGATATCTCTGGAGAACAATATAACGTGCTTCGAATATTGAGGGGACAAAAAGGTTGTCCGGCAAACATGTACTCCATACAGGATAGAATGTTGGCCAGAACCAGCAACACGACCCGATTAGTAGACAAATTACTGTTGAAAGAATTCGTGACAAGAGAAGTTTGCCCTGAAAACCGACGCAAAATTGAAGTCACAATTACCCAAAAAGGGCTGGATGTTTTGAAAGAACTCGACCCCAAGGTAATAGCCCACGAGCAGTTCTTTTCAAAAAACTTGAACGAAGACGAAATCATTTTATTAAACCAATTATTGGAAAAATACAGAAATCAAAATTAAAAATAAAACATACATCATGAGTACTTTTATAGAACACCAAAACTGGAGATACGCCACAAAGAAATTTGACTCCACCAAAAAAATCTCTACCGAAGATTTAAACACCTTAAAAGAGGCCATTCGATTAAGTTCCTCTTCTTATGGATTGCAACCGTACAAAGTCCTGATCATTGAAAACCCTGAATTGAGAGCCAAAATTCAACCGGCAGCTTGGGGACAATCTCAAATCGTGGACGCTTCCCATCTAATAATTTTTGCCAACAGAACATCCATCAATGAAACCGAAGTTGATGCTTTTTTTGACAAAATCAGCAAAACAAGAGTCATTCCTTTGGAAGCTTTATCAGGATACCAAGGTTTTATGAAAGGTAAAATCAATGAATTGTCCGAAGACGCCCAAGGCATTTGGAATTCAAAACAAACTTATTTAGCTCTTGGAAACTTGTTGAATGCCGCTGCCGAATTAAAAATTGACGTGACTCCAATGGAAGGTTTTGTTCCTGCCCAAGTAAACGAGATATTGGAATTGGACAAATTAGGCTTGAATGCTTCCTTAATCGCCGCCGTAGGATACAGACACGAAGAAGACGCGACCCAACACCAGAAAAAAGTTAGAAAATCAAACGAAGAATTATTTATCACACTTTAATTATAAATCCAAAAACAAATTTAAAACTTTAAAACAATGAAAAATTTAAAATCAATCGCATTAGCATTAGTGGTAGTTTTAACTACATCAGCAGTATCTGCCCAATCAAAAAACATCAACACCACTACAAGTACTATCGAATGGGTAGGGAAAAAAGTGACTGGACAACACAATGGGACAGTAAACTTCAAAGACGGAGCATTAATTTTTAAAGGAAAAAAATTGAATGGCGGTATTTTCACTGTAGACATGACTTCATTGACAGCTACTGATCTTACCGGCGAATACCAAGGAAAATTAAACGGTCACTTGAAAGCAGATGACTTTTTCGGAACCGAAAAATTCCCTACTGCTAAATTAATTTTCAAAAAAATCGGAACAAAATCAGCTAATGTTTACAATGTAACTGCAGATTTAACGATCAAAGGAATTACTAAACCAGTAACTTTTGTCTTGACAGTAAACGGAAACACTGCTACTACAGCTTTCAACGTAGATCGTACGAAATATGATATCAAATACAACTCTAAATCTTTCTTCGAAAGCATTGGAGACAAAGCAATCTATGACGAATTCGAATTGAAAGTTAACTTGAAATTCTAATTTTTAGAACACGAAAAACTGTAAACCCTGACAAGAAATTGTTAGGGTTTCTTTTTTTAACAAAATCATAAAAAAAAGTATTTTTAATTTATTCTGTTTGCATAATCAAATATGATTTATATATTTGTGGAATGAAAACGATTTTAAACAATACTTGGTGGTGGAACAATTTACGTCAAACGTCGTGAACAAAGCACCTATAGTATAAACTATAAATATAAAAGGCTTGTCATCACGACAAGCCTTTTTTTTATTCCCAGCCCGAAAAGAAATTAAAAATATGAAAACATTTATTTTAAATACACATTACAAGCAAATCCTTGCCGATACGATTACTCCGGTAAGTGTCTATTTTAAAATTCGTGACAAATTTCCAAACAGCCTGCTTTTGGAAAGTAGTGATTATCACGGAAACGACAACAGTTTCTCCTACATCTGCTGCAACCCGATTGCTTCCATCAAAATTGAAAACGAAACAATTTTCAAAAACTTTCCCGACGGAACTTCCGAAACCATTTCGATAGACAAAAACATCGACATTTCCCAGGTAATCCAGGAATTTTCAGGACAGTTTAAATCCGAGAAAAACGATTTCAAATTCATCAACAACGGATTGTTTGGTTACATATCTTATGATGCCGTACGTTATTTCGAAAAGGTGACGATTGCCAAAAAAGACGAAGAAACCACCATTCCCGATGTGTATTATGCGGTGTACCAAAACATCATTGCCATCAATCATTTCAAAAACGAAGCCTATATTTTCTGCCACAGCGTGGACGGAAAAAACAACATTTCGGAAATCGAACAATTATTGCAGTCTCGAAATATCGCTTCTTATAAATTTACCCGAGATGGCGAAGGCAAATCCAACCTGACCGACGAAGAATTCAAACACAATGTGGCCTTGGCCAAAAAACATTGCCACAGAGGCGACGTATTTCAATTGGTTTTGTCCAGAAGATTTACCCAAGGTTTCAAAGGCGATGAATTCAATGTGTACAGAGCCTTGAGAAGCATCAACCCTTCCCCTTACCTATTCTTTTTTGACTATGGCGATTTCAAAATATTTGGTTCATCACCCGAAGCCCAAATTATCGTCAAAAACCGCAAAGCCGAAATTCACCCCATCGCTGGAACTTTCAGACGAACTGGCGATGACGAAAAAGATGCCGTATTGGCCAAAAATCTTTCCGAAGACAAAAAAGAAAACAGCGAACACGTTATGTTGGTCGATTTGGCTCGAAACGATTTGAGCCGTCACGGTCACGGTGTGCAAGTGGAGAAATATAGAGAAGTCCAGTTTTTCTCCCACGTCATCCATTTGGTTTCCAAAGTAACGGGACATTTACACGAAAAAGCCACCACAATGCAAGTTGTTGCCGACACTTTCCCGGCAGGAACGTTGAGCGGAGCACCAAAACACAGAGCGATGCAATTGATAGAAGATTACGAAAAAACCAATCGTAATTTCTACGGAGGAGCCATCGGTTTTATGGATTTCGAAGGCAACTTCAACCACGCCATCATGATTCGAACGTTCCTGAGCAAAAACCACCAATTGCATTCGCAAGCCGGAGCCGGAATTGTGGCAGATTCAAACGAAGAAAGCGAAATGCAGGAGGTTTACAACAAATTATTGGCGCTGAACAAGGCGTTGGACTTGGCAGAAACAATATAAAAAAGTATTCAGTATTCAGTTTTTAGTGTTCAGTAGCAATTACCAGAACCTAAAACTTTAAATAAAAAAATCAAATGAAAAAAATACTAGTCATAGACAATTACGATAGCTTCACTTACAACTTGGTGCATTATCTGGAAGATTTGGATTGCGAAGTTACAGTTTACCGAAACGATGAGTTTGATATCGACGAAATCTCGCAATTCGACAAAATATTGCTTTCGCCGGGACCTGGAATTCCGGATGAAGCCGGTTTATTGAAAGCGGTAATTGCAAAATACGCTCCAACCAAAAGTATCCTTGGCGTTTGTCTGGGTCAACAGGCCATTGGGGAAGTTTTTGGAGGAACGCTTTCCAACTTGGATAAAGTGTATCACGGCGTTTCATCCATGGTAAAAACATCGGTTAACGATGAACTTTTGTTTGAAGGCTTAGGAAACGAATTCGAAGTGGGACGCTACCATTCTTGGGTGGTGGACGCCAATTTACCAGATGTTCTGGAAGCCACTTCATTTGATGAAAACGGACAAGTAATGTCTTTGCGTCACAAAACATTTGATGTTCGCGGCGTACAATTTCATCCAGAAAGCGTGTTGACACCAAACGGAAAGAAAATTTTGGAAAATTGGTTAAAATCGTAGATACGTTGCACTGCAACGTATCTACCGCAACGTATCTACGTTGGCAATATAAAAACAAAAAAATATGAAAACCATATTAAACAGACTCATCAACCACGAAACACTTTCCAAGGAAGAGGCCAAAAACGTACTGTTCAACATATCCAACGGAAGTTACAATCCTAGCCAAATTGCCTCTTTTTTGACCGTTTATATGATGCGAAGCATTAGCATCGACGAATTGGCCGGGTTTCGCGAAGCCTTGTTGGAATTGTGCATCCGCGTGAATTTATCAGCCTACAACACCATCGATTTATGCGGAACAGGTGGCGATGGAAAAGACACTTTCAATATATCAACCTTGGCATCCTTTGTTTCGGCCGGAGCGGGAATAAAAGTGGCGAAACACGGCAATTACGGTGTTTCATCCATTTCGGGTTCCAGCAATGTGATGGAGAAATTGGGCGTGAAATTCAGCAACGACAATGACTTTCTGGAAAAATGTATTGACCAAGCCGGAATTTGTATTTTGCACGCACCCTTGTTTCACCCTGCAATGAAAAACGTGGGTCCCATCCGAAAAGAATTAGGCACAAGAACCTTTTTTAATATGTTGGGGCCAATGATTAATCCATCCTTTACTCCAAACCAATTGGTGGGCGTTTACAATCTCGAATTGGCCAGAATGTATGCTTATTTATACCAAAATACTGATATAAATTACACCATTTTGCATTCGTTGGATGGTTATGATGAAGTATCTTTGACGGGGCCAACCAAAACCATCACAAAAAAAATGGAAGCCGTGCTGAAACCCGAAGATTTCGGTGTTCGACAATTGTTGCAAAGCGAAATCGAAGGCGGAAAAACCATCGAAGAATCGGCGGCAATGTTCATAAACATCATTTCCGGCAAAGGAACCGAAGCCCAAAACAACGTGGTTTGTGCCAATGCCGCAATGGCAATTGCAACGGTGAATGGAACTTCGCCTTTGGAAAGTTTTCAATTGGCAAAAGAAAGCCTGCTATCTGGAAAAGCACTTTTGGCATTGAATAAATTACAAGAATTAAGTAGATAGTTTAAAATTTAAGAAAAAGATAATGAGTTACAAAAACATAAAAGACACAATAGATGCTATTAAAGCTAAAGTGGCTGATTTTGGCGAGCTCACTATTGAACAAAAAAAGAAAATAAATTACAAATTCAGACTGGAATGGAATTTTAATTCCAATAGTATGGAAGGCAATACGCTTACGATTGAAGAAACTCGTAGTGTAATGGTCGGGAATCTTACGGTTAACGACAAACCATTAAAAGATGTTTTGGAAATGCAGGGTCACGATAAAGTGATTAGCGAAATTTTACGAATAGGAAAAGGAGAATTAAGACTTTCCGAAAAAAGGATTTGTGATATTCATAAAGCCATAATGCACGAAGAGGATGAAACCAAAAAAGATAAAATTGGAAGATGGAAGGTAGAACCTAATATGATTTATAACTCTAAAGGCGAAAGATATGATTTTGCTGCCCCAGAAGAAGTTCCAAAGAAAATTCACGATCTTTTAAACAAAACCAACGCTTCTATTGATGCTATTAATTCCAATAAAAAAAATGCACCACATCCAATTGATGTTGCTATGGAATTTCATTTGGAATATTTAGACATTCATCCATTTTATGATGGAAATGGCAGAACGGCTAGAATATTAACTAATCTAATTCTTATTTCTTTAGGATATAATCCGTTTTGGATAAACGAAAAAGACCGTGCCATTTATTACAACTACATAA
>JAGNPF010000103.1 GCA_017989775.1 Flavobacterium sp. | reverse complement strand
TGTTGGTTTTCGATTCGAACCCCTTGTGAATACACCAAAACTCGGTTGCCGCTCAAGCCTCGAATGACTGGTTTTCCAATGGAAGTTCCCGTCGAAACTTGTGAAACTCCCGGAATGGTGGCCAATCCTTCGATTAAGGTTGCAGTTCCTTTTTGCTGTAATTCCTTAACGGTCGAATGTTCGACTTTCATCACGTTTTGTGATTGAATTTTGTTGAAAGCGGTCGAAACAATCACTTCGTCCAATACAAATGGTTTGTTTTTATGAAGACTGTCTTGTTTGATTTCTTGTGCTTGAATAATAGCCGAAAACCCCACGAATAGGGTAAATATGATTTTTTTCATTGAAAATGATTTTATTGTTAAATAGGAAATGCACAAAAACGTCGTGTTTTTGTGTCAGAATAATTTATACAATAAAACTCGGGGGAGCGCGAAGCGCAAAAAGGCTTCCTTTGAAGAATTGGGTAATTTCGCTGGATTTGAAAAAGGAATATCCAGACGGAATGCTGATTTTTTGGAATTCGAAATGATGAATATCCGAAGCGATAAAACTGCCTATTGTAAAATTACAGACAAAACAATGTTCAAAATCGTGATGCTGATGCGTGATTTCGTGTTTGGAGGTATGGCTGTGGTGGCATTTTTTTTCGGAAAGTTGTTGTTCCAAATGCTCGAAACTGTGCACGGATTGAAACAGCATTGCAAACAATACCGCAACTGCCAAGAAAAAATTGACTATGACAAATTTCTTTTTCATCCGCCGCAAAGGTAGTCATACAAATGAAAAATCCGGTTAACTTTAACATTTTTAAAGTCAACCGGATTTTATAAAGTATTAAAAAGGTTTTTAAACCAGATTATTTGCCACTAAATATTCGGCAATTTGAATAGTGTTTGTTGCGGCTCCTTTTCTCAAGTTGTCGGCCACAATCCACATATTTAGGGTGTTTGCCTGGCTTTCGTCACGACGAATACGTCCCACGAAAACATCGTTTTTGCCTTCGGCATATTTTGGCATTGGATACGTAAAAGTGTCCAAATTGTCTTGAACCGTCACGCCATCGGTTTGGCTCAAAAGAGTTCTCACTTCATTCACGTCGAAATCATTGCTGAATTCAACATTCACGGCTTCGCTATGCCCGCCAACAACCGGCACACGAACAGCAGTGGCCGTAACTTTGATGCTGTCGTCGCTCAAGATTTTTTTGGTTTCTTTCACCAATTTCATCTCTTCTTTGGTGTAACCATTTGGTTCGAAAACGTCACATTGTGGGATACAGTTGCGGTTGATTTCGTATTTGTAAACCATGTCGCCTTTAATGCCGGCCACTTCATTTTCGAATTGTTGAACCGCTTTTACACCAGTACCAGTAATGGATTGGTAAGTGGAAACAATCACGCGTTTTACATTGTATTTTTTGTGCAAAGGTGCCAAAGCCAAAACCATTTGAATAGTGGAACAGTTTGGATTGGCAATGATTTTGTCTTCTTTGGTCAATTCGTTTGCGTTGATTTCAGGAACGATCAATTTTTTGGTTGGATCCATTCTCCAAGCCGAAGAGTTGTCGATAACGGTGGTTCCGGCTGCAGCAAATTTTGGTGCCCAATCCAATGAAGTTTGTCCACCAGCCGAGAAAACGGCAATTTCTGGTTTCATGTCCACTGCGGTTTGCAATCCTACAACAGTGTGTTTTTGACCCTTGAATTCGATTACTTTACCTACTGATTTTTCAGACGCCACAAGAATTAATTCGGTGTATGGAAAATTTCTTTCTTCCAATACTTTTAACATTATTTCGCCAACCATTCCAGTGGCTCCTACAACTGCAAGTTTCATATTGTATATTTTTAATTTTTTAATATTGATTTCGAAGCACAAAAGTAAGCAATATGTTATTTAAAACAAGCGTGTTCACAAAAAGTAACAAAATGTTGTATTTGTAACAACTGTAAAAAAGAACCACGCTCTTGGGCGTGGTTTAGTTAGAATATATAATGTAGCGGAAATTTATTTTTTAAGCAAATCGCGGATTTGTGTCAACAATTCTTCCTGAGTTGGTCCAGCTGGTGGGGCAGGAGCGGCTTCTTCTTTCTTTTTTGCTTTTTCGGCAGCTCTCAACACTACAAAAATAAAGAACGAGATAATCACAAAATTGATAATGGCCTGAACCAAGTTTCCATAAGTTATTACAGCGGCACCAGCAGTTTTTGCGGCGGCTAAATTATCGTAACTATTTCCGTCAAGAGTGATGAATTTCTGTGTAAAATCTATTCCGCCAGTAATTAAACCCACGATAGGCATAATAACGTCATCAACGGCAGAGCCAACAATTTTGCCAAAAGCACCACCAATAACAACCGCAGTTGCTAAACTAAGCACGTCTCCTTTCATTAAGGAAGCCTTGAAGTCTTTGAAAAATCCCATAATTTTTTTGTTTAAGTTTTTTTTTATTGAAACAGTTAACGAATATACTTATTTTATTTTTAAAATTATTTATTCCCTATAAAAAATGCGTTTTACCCTTTGCGAAATACTGGTCAGAATTTCATAAGGAATAGTTTGCAATTGATTCGCCATAAAAGTAACCGTTGGACTTTCGCCAAAAATAATCACGGAATCTCCTTCCTTGCAATTGATTTCGGTGATGTCCGCCATCAGCATATCCATACAAATGCTGCCCACAATGGTTGCTTTTTGGTCATTGATGGTTACAAATCCAACGCCATTTCCCCAATGTCTCGAAATTCCGTCGGCATAGCCAATGGGGATTGTGGCTATTTTTGTGGGTTTTTCGGCCATAAAACGTCTTCCGTAACCCACGCTTTCGCCAGCTTGAATTGTTCTGATTTGTGAAATAATGGATTTTAAAGTGCCCACGTTTTCTAGGTATTTTTGTTCTTCCACATCGTTGGAAACGCCATAAAGGCCGATACCCAATCGAACCATGTCGTATTGCGATTCAGGGAAATTGCTGATTCCCGATGTGTTCAGGATATGGCGAATGGGTTTTATTTGCAATTCGGCCATCAATTTGGACGACAATTTTTCGAATAAATCCATTTGGGAATGGGCAAATTCTTGGTGTTCCAAATCATCGCTCGTGGCCATATGGGACAAAATACTTTTGACGCCAACGAATTTGTTCCCTTTCAAAGTGGCAATCAATTCATCCAAATTCCCATCTTCGAAACCCAAACGGTGCATTCCGGTGTCGAGTTTGATGTGGATAGGGTAGTGTTTCAGTTTTCGTTTTTCGGCAATTTCCAGAAAGGCGTTCAAGCCTTTCAGACTGTAAATTTCGGGTTCCAAATGGTGTTGGATAATGGCTGGAAAACTCGTGGTTTCAGGATTCAAAACCATAATGGGCAAAGTAATTCCGGCGTTTTTCAACGAAATTCCTTCATCGGCAAAAGCCACGCCCAAATAATCGACTTTGTGATGTTCCAGCAATTTGGCAATCTCGAATCCGCCGTTTCCGTAACCAAACGCTTTGACCATAGCCATCATTTTGGTGGTCGGTTTTAGTTTTGATTTATAAAAACTCAGGTTGTGGCTTATGGAATTCAGGTTGATTTCCAGCACTGTTTCGTGTGTTTTTTGTTCCAATGCGGCCACGATTTCTTCAAATTGGAAATGTCGGGCTCCTTTGATCAAAATTGTTTCGTTGCGGAAATTCAAATAGTTGAAATTCAGGAAGAAATCGGCCGTGTTTTTAAAAATGACGCAGTTGGTAAACTTGTGTTTGAAGGATGAAATGGTTTCGCCAATGCCAATAATCCGATTGATTTTGTTGTTTTTTATTAATTGGGCCACTTTGGTGTATAATTCTTCATTGGACAAACCGCTTTGAAAAATATCCGAAAGAATGACCGTTTTGTTTTTGTATTGTTTTTGGCTTTCCAGAAAATCTAGGGCAATTTTCAACGACTGAAAATCCGAACTGTAACTGTCGTCAATGAGTGTTGTGTTGTTGATTCCGTTTTTGACTTTCAAGCGCATTTCAACCGGATACAACCATTGCATACGGTTTTGAATGGTTTGTTTGTCGTATTTGAAACTCAGTAAAACCATCAGGCAGGTAACGGCATTTTCTACCGAAGCGTCGTCCTGAAAAGGAATTTTTATTTCGAAATGGTCTTTTCCTTGACGAATATGCAAGATTGTTTTTTCGTTAAAGGGTTTTCTTGTGACAAAAACATCGGCAGTTTCGTCGGTGTAACTCCAAGAAAATGTTTTCATTCTGGATTCAATAAGCGCATCGACAACCTTGTTTTTTTGGTAAATCAGCAGCTTCGAATGTTTGAAAAGTTTTAGTTTTTCCTTGATTTTTTTCTCCAAATCAACAAAACCTTCATCGTGCGCCGTGCCGATATTGGTAATGATTCCAATGGTGGGGCGGATGATGGTTTCCAGTTTTTCCATCTCGTTCATTTTCGAGATTCCCGCTTCAAAAATGCCCAGATTGTGTTTGTCGTTTATCGAAATCACCGACAAGGGAACGCCTACCTGCGAATTGTAGCTTTTTGGGCTTCGGATGATGTTGAAATCGGGACTCAAGAGGAAGTTCAGCCATTCCTTGACGATGGTTTTTCCGTTGCTTCCCGTCAACCCAAAAACCGGAAATTTATAAAGACTGCGGTGGTAGGCGGCAAATTTTTGCAAGGCGTTCAAGGTGTTTTCGACTACCCAAAAATTGGCTTTTTTTGATAATTCTTCAGGAATGTAGGTAACGACAAAGTTCTGGACGCCTTTTTCGATTAGGTTGGAAATGTAAATGTGGGCATCGTTATTGGGACCAACGAGTGCAAAAAACAAGGTATTTTTATTGTTTTGCAAAGAACGACTGTCAATGGAAACATTGTCGATAGTGGTCTTGATATCTCCAAATCTTTTGGCTTGGAGAGTTTTTTCGATATTTTTCATGGTTAAAGTAGCGTCTGGATTTTTTTGGTATTGAAATTAAAATTCGGTAGTTTTCATTGCTTGAATTTCGGAGTTTTTGAATAAAAAACAGTTGTCTATAACGATATATTTGTATGTATAAAAATACAGAAAAAAAACGTGTAAGAAAAAAAAATTGGCTTTTTCCTAACAGTTTTTTTTCCAAGAATGGTTTTTTGGAAAAGTGAAGATTAATCAGTGATTAATTTGAATTTTACGGCTTGAAAAAATAGTTTCGAATCTTTTTCGAAATAGATTCCGTTTTCTTTTTTGTCCAATTTTACTTGGTAACCATGAATTAGATTAGTTTGTGCAATAACATTTATTTGGTAAGTATTGCCCGTTTTACTGGTGCTGGAGATGTTTTGGACAATGCCGTTAATCACGACCGATTTTGGGACTATGGCAGTGTTGTTCAGTTCAAAAGAAACTATATATCCTTTTTCATTATTCCTGTTGTAACTTTTATAGGTTTGGTTTTTAATGTCCAAAAGTTGGCTGGAACAGGAGAAAAGAAAAAAACATCCGAAAGAAAGTAATAAAAAGACGGTTCTGAACATACTATTTTTCATAATTTTAGAGTTTTTATAGCTACAAATCTAATTTAAATTACACGATTGAAAAACAATGAAATTAAAATATATCATTAAAACACTGCTTGTGGCATTTGTTTTTGCTTCTTGCAGCAAGGATTCTGATTCTAATGAAATCACGACCACCAAACCCGACGAGATAAACAACTTTGTTTGGAAAGCCATGAATTCTTGGTACTACTGGCAACCCAATGTTGCCGATTTGTCCGATAGCAAAATTGCTTCCGCCATAAACTATGCCAATTTTATAAACGGAAAAACCCCCGATGCACTTTTTTATTCGCTCCTGTATCAAAGAGGAACTACTGATCGATTTTCTTGGATTGAAAACAGTAATGAGGTGGTGTATGCTTCAAAAATTGCAGAAGTCGAAAAAAGCGGTGGTTTTAACTACGGAATTTATCCAAAAGATGCTTCTGGAGTAAACATAGTAGCTTTGATCAATTACATTGTACCGGGGTCGCCAGCGGCCTTGGCGGGATTGAAAAGAGGCGACGTTATTACAAAAATAAATGGCAGCCAGCTTACAT
>JAGNPF010000102.1:3027-6081 GCA_017989775.1 Flavobacterium sp. | reverse complement strand
TATCCTTTTGGCTGCGTCTATGTGCAAAAAATTACACTAGTTGTTGGCAAAGGCTATGTGTTAGTTGTCCCAACTGCTTTCACCCCCAACAACGACAGTCTCAATGATACTTTCCGTCCGGTGACCAAAGGATTGAAAAACGTCCATCTGGATGTTTACGACACCTGGGGTTCCTTGATTTATTCGGAGACGGGAGACGTTTTGCGCGGTTGGGACGGCAAAATAAAAAGCATCCAAGCCGAAAACGGCAATTATTTCTGTAAAGTGAGCGGAGCAACTTTCTATGGAACAATTGTCAATGACAATCACCCTTTTGTATTAATAAAATAAGCCCGATGAGAATGAAACTAAAACTTGTTTTATATATACTGTTGACTTGCTTCACCGTGGTTGAAGTGAAAGCCCAAGACCCTATTTTTACTCAATATTTTTTGATGCCCGAAACCATTAATCCCGCCTATACGGGAACTTTAATGACTGGATACACCGGACTCATTCACCGCTCGCAATGGCCCAACGAAAACAGGAGAATCGACACGGAATATGCTTTTGTCAACAGCCCCATTGGCCGTGAACGAGAAATGGGATTGGGTTTGACCATTTTGAACCAAAGGGAAGTTTTTACCGATTACAATTATATCCAAATCAACGGTGTGTATTCGTACAACGTCAATCTGAACGATGAATGGCGATTTCGATTGGGCATTGAAGCGGGTTATGGCCACAAAAACTTCAATTTCAGCAGCCTTTTATTGGAAGACCAAATCAATCCCAATGACGGCTCCATAGGCGGCGGTAGTGTCGATCCCAGTGTTTTGAACTCCAATGACAAAATTGGTTTTTTTGATATTTCTTCGGGGCTGTTGTTGTACAGTGACAAAGCCTGGTTTGGCGCTTCCTTGAAACATTTGAATAAACCCAATATTGCCTTTACCGACTATGCTGCCGTTCCATTGGAATTGTTTCTAAGTCTCCACACGGGCTACTCCTTGAGTTTGGACGACAGCCCGATGTCCTTTTTTCCAGAGGAGACCAATGTGTTAGTGACAGCCAATTATATGCGCCAAGCCCAATACAACCGCCTGGATTTTGGAACTGCCTTGGAATTGAAACCTTTTATCGTTGGCATCCTCGCAGCGACCAATCCGGAAGGAAAAAGCAACAACAGCCATTTGTTGACTTCCCTCAATCTTTTCGGTTCCATCCAGTTGAATCGCTTTGTTTTGGGCTATTCGTATGACATCACCACTTCACAAATGGGCAATACCCAGGGCGTTCACGAGCTTTCGCTTACTTGGCAAATAGGTCGAGAATGTTCGAGCTGTGATAATTATTTGGTAAAGCAACCTTGGGGGAGGAATTATTAGATTATTTCATTACCATCTCTCTTCACAACATACGCCATACTTGCTCACTACAATGGTGAACTCTTATAAATAAAATTAATAAAACACCCAGTCCTTTCGGTGCTTTTTGGTGTGTAATATTTTTTTAAAAAAATAATTACGCAAAATGAGGAAAGCCGTAAAGTATATTTTTTTTAACAGATTACATTTGAGCATTGTTTAAAATAAACATCAGGCTAGCTGAAAACTGAAAAGAGTAGGCAACAATTTAAATTTAAAAATTCATGAAAAAAATTATTCTATTGTCAATGATTATTTCCCAACTTGCAATCTCTTGCTCCAGTGACGATAACTCAGACACTACTGATTCACAAAGCCTTACAGATCAAATCGCAGCTATCACAAAGCAACCTTACTCCAACCTAACACCATCTGAACAAAAAGTAAAGCTAGAGGCGGAAGCTAATTCTATGCTTACCCAAATGGACAAATCCAAAACTTCTGGAGCAGTTGAAGCCATACAAAATCTTGGTAATTTATTAAGTATTGGTACCGTTGACATCTTCAATGGAAAAAACGATAACCAAATAGAGGACATAATAAATGTTTCAGGAGTATATGGAATTTACACATGGAATAATGCAAAACAAGATTGGATTAAAACGGCTTCAACAACTGAACTTAAATTTGTTTTTCCTGCAAAGAAAAATCTAACCACAAACAACGCTTCTTTCTCTTCTAAAAGTGTCTCTTCAAACATAAAAGTAAAAATGGAAGACAGTTATAATTGGCAAACAGGAGTTGTTATAAACGACTATTTTTACTTACCAACATCAGCTGACGCTACTTTAACCATTGATAATGCACAAGCGGCAACATTTGTTGCAAATGCAAAATATACCGGTACGGTAGAAGCTCCAGATGAAGCCAGCTTTAAAATGGTATTGAATGATGGCTATTCGTATGAAATCAGTGGCGGTAAAAAAGCAACTGCAAACACAGCAAAGTCTTCATTTAGTTATAATGGGAAAAATTTAGTTTCGTTTACTTCAGGAAGCACTGCCGATATTGATGCTTTAATAAAAGATGATAATTTAACCCAATATCGAGGCAAAGCAAATGGTTTGGTTCAAATCATGGATAACTTTATCATTATAGCCGATATGGATATTGCTGGATTAGCAAGTGATGAAGCTGCTTTAGAAAAAAGTTTAATCTATCCTGATTACAATTCTAAAACATATTATGCCGACTTAAACGCATACAACTTAAAAGAATCCAACGGTTATGTTGCTGCAGCTAACAAAAACATTAAATTATTATTGGTATCAAAAAAAGACGGTACAAAAATAGCCGATGTAATTCAACATTCTGAAAAAGGATATTCTTACTATTCTAATGGAACTTTAGTTCAATATTATGACACAGTGCTTTACTTGAAATTCAATGACAATACAGAAGTTGAAATGGGCGCTTATTTTTCTACCGGATTTGATGCTTTAGAAACCAAATTTGAAGATTTCTTGAAAGCTTTTGAAAGATAGATAATTTAAATTTTTAACTTGTTATTAAGGTCAATCGGAAATTATTCGGGTTGGCCTTATTTTTTTGGAGGCGTCCGAACCACTAGTGTACTTTGTCCATAACCAGCCCAAATACCAATTCCACCATTAATATTTGATTTCAGACTTGTATTGGACGGATAAAT
>JAGNPF010000102.1:0-2927 GCA_017989775.1 Flavobacterium sp. | reverse complement strand
GAAATTATTCGGGTTGGCCTTATTTTTTTGGAGGCGTCCGAACCACTAGTGTACTTTGTCCATAACCAGCCCAAATACCAATTCCACCATTAATATTTGATTTCAGACTTGTATTGGACGGATAAATGGGGTTTCTGCTATTCACCAGTTCGTTTTGCCAACTATTCCAGAAATCAAGAGCGTCTTTATTCATTGTTCTTAATTTCACATAAATCAAATCACCATCTGTAAAATAAGGTTTGTATTTAGTTTTGGGAAAAAGGAGCACTCCCCTGTTTACCTGCATCGAAATTTTCGGCGAATCGAAATTTTTATCATCCAGATTACCATAAAAAGTGGGAACAAAAATAGGTTCTTGTCCTTCTAATCTTGTTGCAATTTGGTAATAATTCTTTTCATTTAAAGGGTCATCAAATTTCACAAAAACATAACCTGTGGAATCTGCAACGTTATTTTTAATGTATTCTGCACTTATAAGAGCTACTGTTTTCGGGATTGTGGTTGTTGCTGAGACAATTCGGTTTAAATATTCAATTTTCAAGGTATATGTTTTACCCGCTTCGCCAATAATTTCGGAACCATAATACACAAACGGCGGCAATCTGTCTTTATCATTTTTAACTTTTAAAACCTCTACTTTTTGTCCATCAGAAACCGTCACTTTTGCCGACCGTATAACATGGTCTAAAACATTGGTAGAATCAATAACCTCTGTTATTGGAATACTACTCGACAATATTAGCTGGGGCACATATCCCTCTTCAATCCAGCCTTCAACAACTATCTTCGATTCAAGATTTATACCGACTTTAAAATCATCATTATTACAACTGATTACCACTATTGCCAAGAGAAATAAACACCAATTTTTCATCATTTAAAATTTAAATCTCCAACTAATTGAAGGAAGGATTTTATATAAATATTTTTTTTCTGTCTCCACCACTACACTTTGTTTGTCTTCATTAACCTTTACATTCATAACAATATAAATAGGATTTTCGATATTGAATGTGTTGTAAATGGAAAAATTTAAGGCACTTTCCTTCTTACTACTTTTTATGAAAAAATAATTAACGGATAGGTCTGTTCTAATATAATTGGGCATTTGGGCGTTGTTGTATTCCGAATATTCCTTGACAGGATTATTATTGATAAAATACCACGATGTTGGCATTGTAAAACGATTTCCGGAGCTAAAAATTTGGGTAATGCCAAAATTCCACTTCAAATTTAAATCGTACATTCCCACTAATGACAAATTATGACGCCTGTCATATTTTGCAAAATATGTATTTCCATCATTGATTTCTTCAAAATTTCTAGTTGACCAACTCAGTGTATAACTCAACCATCCTTTGAACTTTCCATTATTTTTTCGGAGCATCATTTCTAGTCCATAGGCTGTTCCCTTCCCTACTAGCAGGTCATCTTTCAATGTTGACATCTCATTAAACTGGGCAACTCCATAAGGATATTCCAATAGATTTTTCATTGAACGATAAAATCCTCCAAATGAAGTTGCCATATTTTTAGAAATCGTCTGGTTTGAACCAATAGAAAACTCATCGGAAGTTTGTGGAGAGATTCCATCTGAACTTGCTATCCAAAAATCTGTTGGAATCCCCACACTCGAAGTCGTAATTAAACTCAAATATTGATTTTGTCTATTGTAAGAAGTATAAAACGAAAATTTTTTGTTTGGATAATAATTCAATACCATTCTAGGCTGGAAGTGCAAATATGAATTAGACTTTGATCCGGAACTGTAATAATTAATTCTCAAGCCTAATTCCGCAATCAAACAATCAGACAATTTCGGTTTTGCCGTTGCAAAAACAGCCACCTCATTTGCTTTGATTAAATTATTTTGCTCTTCAATGGCGGTCGCAATTTGATTATTAATTTCAATCTTTTGTGGTTGCAAATTATGATAAGCATATTGTAAACCAGATTCAAAAGGTATTTCATTAACCCTAAAACGAACCGAATTGGCAAACCCAAAATCCTGTACAGAAGAAGAAACCTCCATTTGAACCGTAGCTTGCTGCATCTCCAAATTATTGGTGTATTGCGTAAAATAAACCGCATTTGACATCGTTGTTTTTGAAGATAATTTAGAAATTACTGTTGGAGACAAGGAAAAATTCCCCCATTTCAGCCCGGTTGTTAAAGCTATATTAGAATCTTCGATTTTTAATTTATCGGCACTTACAAAAGCATCGACAACCAAGGAATTATTTTTTGAAATTTCCGTGATGAAGGTCAAATTACCATCCGAAAAACCATATTTCATGTCTTGAACATCGCTGTTCTTTGAAAAAGAATTTATTATTGGAATCACAAATTCATCAATATATGTTTTTCTGCCTGAAATAAAAAGTCCTGATTTTTTTCCTATTGGAGATGCCAATGTAATCTGAGATGCCAATAGTCCTACAGTTCCCTGAACTGATAATTGTGAAGGTATTTTTTTATTGGGAACCAACAAAGTAGTAGAACTCAAACGTCCTCCATATTTTGCATTGGAACTCGATTTGTCAAATTCAACTTCCTGTATATGATCGGTATTGTAAAAAGGAAAAACACCCAACAAATGTGACATCCCATATATTGGAGTTCCGCCATACAAAATTGAATTATGCCCCGGGTCACCACCTCTCACATACAAATACCCATTGGCATCACCCGAATTCTGGACTCCCGGCGTTAATTGCAATAGCTTAATTATATCCGTTGTTCCCAGAATAGTGGGTAAAGAAGATAATTCTTTTAGATTAAAATACAATTTACCTCCAGACAAGGCTGTTATGGAACTTTTTTTATTGTTAGAAACCACAACTTCCTTCAAAAGCAACCTGTCTTTTTCTAATTCAATGGAAAGTATCGTGTCCTTTTTTAAAGCAAAACTCAACTCTTTTTCTATG